>JAOZKS010000118.1 GCA_029935255.1 Pontiella sp. | reverse complement strand
CAGCCCATCCTTCTCGCGGATGATCGGTCCTCGCAGAATTTCGACGGGAAAGTTTAAGTCGCGAACCATACGCTCGATAATACGCAATTGCTGGGCATCCTTCTCTCCAAATACCGCAAGATCCGGCAGCACCAGATTAAACAGCTTGGCCACCACCGTACAGACCCCCCGGAAATGCCCATCACGCGAGGCTCCACAGAGCCCCCCTGAAAGCGATTCCTCGTCCACCCAAACGCTCGCATCGGCAGCATACATCGTTTCCGGTTTGGGGTAAAAAAGAAGATCCACCCCCTCCTTTTCACAAAGCGCTTCATCGCGTTCAAACTCGCGCGGATAAGCGGCCAGATCTTCATTGGGGGAAAACTGGGTGGGGTTCACAAAAATACTGACCACCAGCACATCGCACCGTTCGCGGGCAAGGCGCATAAGCGAAAGATGCCCCTCATGAAGAAACCCCATCGTCGGCACAAAACCAACCGAGCTCCCTTTTCGCCTCAACTCCAGCGCACGAGACTGCATCTCCTCGGATGTTCGTATTATTTCCATTTTTTCAAACCGCAGAACACCTATTTCAAGCGAACTTCAACCTTATAGAACCCAGCAGACTCGTTGCTGTGGATTAATAGCAAGCGGCTCTAAGAGCCGCCACTACAACCTTCGCTATTAAGCTTTCTGTACCCGATCAAGACCTTCCGCATATCTTGCCAATTGAGATAATGGCGATACATTTGGCCCATTGTGAAGGTTTTTGCAGTAATCTAAATCGCCAACGACATACAAAGCGCTCCGTGCTCTGGTAATCGCTACATTTATCAAGTATTCATGCGTATTCAAAAACCACACTCCTCTCGCTTAACCAGACCCATCACCCGCGTGGCCTACTTTAGTTCTTTCTGCGGAATCTACAACAGACGACCTTTCAACTTTCGGGGATCCTGACGGCAGTCCAAAATAGCCCAGACCTCAATAACCCCTGCATTCACCTGATAAAAAATGGCAAAGGGAAAACGGCGGGCCAAAAGTCGATGGTATCCGAAATGAGTTTCATGGGAGCTTGCAAAAAGAAGTAACGAGTCAATATCAGCATAAAGGGAATCGAGGAAATAATCGCCCAGCCCCGGAGATTGCATTTCGTAGAAACTATATCCATCCAGCAGATCCAACTCTGCATCGTGGAGTATCCTGACTTTCATCGGGTCTGTTCGCGAATACGTTGTTTTGCATCCGACCAATCACTGAAACGAGTCATCCCCTTAGCCAGTCGCTCTTCCCGCGCTTTGAGTTCTTCTCCATGCCAAACCGGACTTGGAACCTGCGTGGGGTTATGTGTCAGATCATCCCAAATTTCTTCAATAACACCCAACTTATCCTGTGTTGTCATCTTTTCCAACGGAAGTGCCACATGCATAACCAAACTCCTTTCGTGAGGGTTGTTTATACCCCATTTTTCCAATCTCTGGAAGCACGAGGTTATAGCAATTCTTATTCTTCCCTCTTAAAAACCCATCCCGTCCCGTCGATCACCCTGTTATCCTGTCAAAAACTCATTACTCAGCAGGTAAGGAATTGGGTCACTATAAAAAAAACAAGAAGAACCTTTTAACTCCTAGTAGGTCTGCTCGTCAGTCGGGAAAGATCCCGCTTCGACCTCGGCTTTATAGGCGGAAAGGGCTCCCGAGATGATAGGGTTGAGGTCAGCATATTTCTTTACGAATTTTGGAACCGGCTTGTCGCTGATACCGAGTAGATCGGTGAACACCAAGACCTGACCATCGCACCCCGCCCCCGCGCCGATACCGATCGTCGGGATCGTTAGCGCACTCGAAATCATTTGGGCCAGCTCAGCAGGCACACACTCCAATACGAGAGCAAAGGCACCCGCTTGCTCAATCGCCATGGCATCATCCATCAACTCGCGCGCCTGCTCCGAGGTTTTGCCCTGCACCGCATAGCCGCCCATCTGCTTAATGCTCTGCGGTGTCAGCCCGATGTGCCCCAGCACAGGGATCCCGTTTTCCACCAAGGCCTCGACCAACTCCGTGCGCAACGCTCCGCCCTCGATCTTCACGGCATCGGCATGAGCCTCCTTAAGAAAACGCCCCGCATTTTCCAGCCCCATTTCAACCGAAGGCTGATAGGACATAAACGGCATGTCGGCAACGATCAACGCATTCGCCACGCCGCGCGATACTGCCGCCGTGTGGTGCAGCATTTCGTCCATACTGACCGGGAGCGTGGTTTCATAGCCCAACACGGTCATGCCCAACGAATCGCCCACCAGCACCATCGGTATATCTGCGGCATCCACCAGCGATCCCGTCAGCGTATCGTACGCCGTAAGCACCGCGATCTTTTGCTTCGCCTTCAGGGCCTTAATCTTTGTTGCCGTCCACTTCATCTTCTGCTTCCTAAATCTACGTTTTTTCACCACCGCTCATCAAAAACGGACAGCCCTTCATCCGGAGGAAGGGTCCGGAGAATTTCAGACACCGGCTTGTGTGCTTCGGGAAGAACCAATGTCGGCCGGACATCGCACAACGGCTGCACCACAAAACGGCGTTCCGCCCAGCGCGGGTGCGGCACTTCCAAACCACCCCCGTCGATGATCTGCTCCCCGGCGTAGATGATATCGATGTCTATCGGGCGCGGCGCATTGCGGTCTTCCGACCGCACTCGGCCCAGGTTAATCTCGATCTTTCCAATATATGAAAGCCAACTTTCGAGCGGAAGCTCGCTCTCAAGAATCACGATGGAGTTGAGGTAGGCCATGTCCTGATATTCCGGTTTAACGTCCACGGGCGTGGTTTCATAGACCGGCGACTGATCCACAAACCGCGTGCGCGGCGCGGATAGCAGCAAGGTTTTCGCCTGCATCAACAACCGCTTGCGGTTATGCAAATTCGAACCCAGACTAAATCCGATCTCCATATTCGACCTCCCCTTTAAACACCGTTGCAGCACCGCCCGAAAGCGTCACCCCCCCGGTGCCTAAATCAACCGTCAGATCGTAGCCTCCCGCGCAATGCACCGCAACCGGCAAATCCACCCAACCTTGCCGTTCTGCAACCAGCGCCGCCGCAACGGCCCCCGTTCCACAGGCCAGCGTTTCCGCCTCCACCCCGCGCTCATAGGTGCGCAATGACAATGTGCCATCCGCCTCCACCTTTACAAAATTAGCGTTCGTTCCCGCTGGAGCAAACAACTCGTGATATCGAATTCCATGTCCTAATCCCTGAACATCCACCCCGGCCAAATCGTCTACCCGCACCACGGCATGCTCGACACCCGTATTCACAAAATCCGCCCGCAGATCCACCCCAATATCGAGTCCCATGCGCCAATCCGATGGATCGGTCATGGTTAGGCGAATTATTTCTCCGAGAACCTCGGCACGTACGACACCCACCTGCGTTTCGATCACCATCTTTTCCGGTGCCGCGCCGAGATCGTGCGCCCGCCGAGCAAAACAACGCGCCCCGTTGCCGCACATCCCCACCTCGTTACCGTCGGGATTAATGAACCGCATCCGCAGATCGGCAACCTCCGATGGCTGGAGCAGGATGATTCCGTCGGAGCCAAGCCCCGTCCGGCGCGCACAGATCCGCACCATAAACGCAGGGTCATCGATCGGGAACGTCAACGCCCGGTCATCAACCACGATAAAGTCGTTGCCCGCCCCATGCATTTTGGTAAATGGTATCTTCATTCAAACCCGTCTATTGCCACGCCCTTTGGAGCTTCCACATAGAAGCTGAATGGAATTTCCCATGCCTGGCCAGGCTCCACGGTCTGAAACCACTGAATACGCTGCTCGTCATCAATTTTAAACGCTTCGGTATCCTTGGAATATTTCGGTTGCAGAAGTTTAACCTTCAGCCCTTCGCTTCCAGAGATTGGAAGCTGATCCCAGACGATCACTTCTTCCGGCACGGAATGCGTGTTTTTCACGGTCATTAAATATTCATGCGTATGGCGAAGGCCGCGACCGGTAATGCCCTCCTTGCTTTGATAGCGTTTAATCAGCTTGTGCTCCACCTTCATGCTTTCGTCTGCTCCAAGGAACACCCAGAACTCTTCGTTGGGGGCAACGAGCTCCATGGTTGAGGTGGCCACAAAACTTCCATCGAGAAAGACGTTGGCCTTGCCTTCCAGAAAGGGATGGCTTCCGGCGTTGACCGCCTTGGCTTTAAGGTAGGCATGCGGGTCGACTTTCGGAACGGTGGAATAACGGAAGGTCGACGGAAGCGTCACACTCGAAACCGCTACACGGTGCTCCACATTATCCGAATCAATCGTACTTTCATCTCTCACGGCAAATACCACCGAAGCACCCTGCCGAAGCGTTGTGGTTTCCCGGACTTGAATAGGTGCTGGTTCATCAAATACAAGTTCAGGCAACAGGATATCGTCCCCATACATATTGTCAGATCCAAAGCGATTGAGCATCGAATACCCCTGATCCATCTTGGCCGAACCCGCGGCCGCAGACCCATATACACTTTTTGAAACAGGCTTCCGAATCGTGATGCGCCATGGATCCAGTTCCATATGCTGACCCCCCAAGCTGGGGTTGGCGGTGGAAAGCTGCAGCGCAACATCCCCCCAATCCTCACCGGTATTTTGCCGAACCAGCGCGAAGTATTTTATTTCCATTTCACGGGTCTTCGTATCCACACGAACATCATAGGTTGGAATCCATTTGGGCCCGCGAACGATGTAGGAAAGTTTCAATACAGCCTTGCCGTCCGCCACCGCCTCCAGATCAACTTCCACCACACGGCGTTTCTTGCGCGTATCGGCACCGGCATCACGGATATCAGCCTTCACCTGGGCCAAGGCATCGCGTACCGCTTTCAAATCCACCTCGGCCTTCCGGAGTCCCTCGTCGTATTCCGTATTCTTTTCGGTGTAGAGCACGAGCATCTTTTCCCAGCTTTCAGGATCCAGCTCCAACTCACCTTCCTTCTCGGCTTGATGGGTGACCTTCGAGCCTATTTGGGCGAGGAAGGCCTTCGCCTGCCGAAGCACATCGATCCGCTGCAAAATCGCCTTCTCGTTCCACGCCAGATCCTCCTGTTTAGCGTATAGCTCCTTCCAGGCCGCCTGCGGAATTTCCTTGAAATTCTCCGTCTTGAAACGCACATCCAGCACCGTGACCGCTCCGGAACCATTCACCTGTATCCCGCGCGAATCAACCGCTTCGGGCAAATCAGAAAACATCAGGGCATTGATGCCCTGTTCCAGCGTTACCTCCGCCGTACGCACCACCAGCGCACGGTCGTTGTAGACCGTTACATCCGTGACCTGCGAAGAAACCACCAATACTGCAACTGCAATGAATCCTACCACGTCTACCTCCTCTGTTCCCCCGCTCCAGCGAGAGGAAAAGACTGCCACAAAAGGTCCGTAGATTGAAAATAAAAAAGGGCCGCTTTCCAGCGGCCCTTTTCATAGTTTAAAGAAGTGAAAACTAACCCACAAGCGCAAGCAATACTCCCGCAGCGACAGCGGAGCCGATGACACCCGCAACATTCGGGCCCATGGCGTGCATGAGCAGGAAGTTCTGCGGGTTGGCTTCGAGGCCGACCTTATTGGCGACCCGTGCAGCCATCGGCACGGCGGAAACACCGGCGGAACCGATGAGCGGGTTGATCTGCTCCTTGCTAAGCTTGTTCATCAGCTTGGCCAACAGCACGCCCGAAGCGGTACCAATGATAAAGGCGACCAATCCCAGTCCGAGAATACCCAGCGTATTGGCATTCAGGAATTTATCAGCAGCCAGTTTGGAGCCAACGGCGAGACCGAGCATGATCGTCACAATATTGATCAGCGAGTTCTGCGCGGTCTCCGACAGGCGATCCACCACCATGGATTCCTTCATCAAGTTGCCGAGCATGAGCATACCAATCAGCGGCGTGGCGGACGGCAGCAACAGGATACAGAGAATAAGCACCACCAACGGGAAGACAATCTTCTCGGTTTTGGTGACATGGCGCAGCTGTTTCATCTCGATGGAGCGCTCTTCCTTCGTCGTCAGCAGGCGCATGATCGGCGGCTGGATGATCGGAACGAGTGCCATGTAGGAATAGGCGGCAACCGCAATGGCACCGAGCAGGTTGGGCGAAAGCCGCGACGAAAGAAAAATCGCGGTCGGGCCGTCGGCCCCGCCAATAATGCCGATGGAGGCGGCATCCTGCAGGCTAAAGTCAACTACGCCGCCGGTCCAATGGCTCATCGCCGAAGCCCCCAGCAGCGCGATGAAAATGCCGAACTGCGCGGCCGCACCCAGCAGGGCGGTCTTCGGGTTCGCCAGCAGCGGGCCAAAGTCGGTCATGGCTCCCACACCCATAAAGATGAGCAATGGGAACACCCCGGACTGAACGCCAACCGTGTAGAAATAGTGGAGGAAACCAGCCGGTTGCCCAGGCATCGCCGCCGCCGCAATTCCCGCTACGGGAATGTTGGTCAGAATGGCGCCGAAACCGATCGGAAGCAGGAGCAACGGCTCAAACTTTTTGGCGATGGCCAGATAGATTAGACCGAGGCCGACGAGGATCATTACAAACTGCCCCGCCCCTTCCGGAAGCAGGCCTTTGTGGTGTTCGTCTCCGTTCACGAGCTCGTCGTTATACTGCTCTGCCAAATCCGAAACAACCGCATCACCGGCTCCCAGCGATTTCGACATGGCAATGAATTCCCTAGCCGACTCCAGATGGCCCGCTCCGATTTTCGCCTCGGCGGCCTTGATGGCGGCGGTCAGTTTTTCCGCCTTTTTTTCATCGGCCGTCTTCGGGTTGATAAACCGGTAGATTCCGGTTTCGTGCCAGATTTTCGAGAAGCCTTCCCCAATTTTCATTGTACTTTCGGTCTTCGCGCCATCCGCCGGGCAGCAGGCCTCTTCGGCCTGCACCTGAACCGCTCCGCCGAGAACGGCGGTAGCGAGAAGCCCCATGGTTATGAATTTCTTCATTTCGTAAATCTCCGTTCGCGGTTCGAATTAGTTGATGGAAGCCATGGCTTCGCCCGACACGACCTGCGCACCGGCTTCGGCCGCGATGGAGGTGATGGTTCCGGCGGCGGAGGCTTTCACTTCCACTTCCATCTTCATCGCTTCCACCACAAAGATGATATCGCCTTCGTTCACATGGTCCCCCACAACGAGGTTAACCTTGATCACCTTGGCGTTCATGGGAGCAACCACTTCAATGGAGTCGGCCGAGCCATGAGCCACGGTGCCGGTTTCGGAGGTTGCAACGCCATCTTCCACGCCAATATCGTAGGCCTTGCCATTGACGGTGGCTTGGTCGCCCTTGACTTCCACGGCGAACGTCTTGCCGTCGACGGTTACGGTGTAGCCGCCATCGCCACCCGGTGCGGCCGCGCTTTCTTTCGGCATCAGCGAACGTTTGCGAACCCCGTTGATTTCAGTCTTTCCGAGCAGGAAGTCGATCCCTTTCTGTTGGCAGGCAGCGGAGATGAATACGTTTTCATCACAGTGGTCGGTGATTCCCGCCTCAGTGAGGCACTTCTTGGCTGCATCAACCCCTTTCTCGGGATTGGCGTCGTTGAGGTCGACCGGGTTGTCGGTGGTCGGCT
>JAOZKS010000459.1 GCA_029935255.1 Pontiella sp. | reverse complement strand
AGGAGCCTCTACTCCTACAGCAGTAGCCGGGATTCTAACTCCATCTACATCATATACACCTACCGCGGTAACCGAGATATCATCTCCATTACCATCATAGTCATTATCCAGCACATTAATCTCAATCGGGGTTTCTTTCCACGTGCTTCTAGCATCTTCCCTTGCATGGGGATGCAACGGAGTTCCATATATAACTTGTTCCGCATTCGTTATTGCTGCACCCGGCACCGTGGTGCGCGTATTTAGCACGTCGCAAGCCCGCTCAATATTTCCGGAACCAATGCAACTGTTGTTCGCCTCCATGTTGCCCTGCCAGCTTTTACTATGACCGCAGCTATGGTTATGCCCCATCTCATGACCTAATACACCCGCTACATAACTGATGCCACCAACGGTCTGCCAAGCTATTTTTAAGGGGTTATCTGGATCCAGCACACCGCCGCCTGTGAATCCGCCCGAATTTTGCCAGCATCTAAATACGCTGTCGGCGTGGTTAGAAATAATCGGTTCCATCTCTTCGTTCCACGCCTCCTTATGTCCATTTTTTGTGTCATCGGCCACGTCCCCGTCTGGATGGTCCTCAAGCATAATCAAAATACCGGTCATCAACATGCTTTCGCCAATATCCCGTGCATAGTACTCTTCCAAATCATTTACACGCGCCTCAGTCGCAGCAATCGCCTGATCATACCCCGCAGAAGTCTTTGGGATGCCCTGGGCATCAAACCAACGCCATTCCAGAACACAGCCCAGATAGATCTGGCGCATGTTGTAGATGGGAACAGTATCACCCAGAGGGGTTGGAGAAGTCCGATTTGCTACTACCGGGATTTCAACATTTGGTGTTCCAGGATCAAACGTTCCTTCGGGTTCAGTATAACTAATCGGTTGGGCTTCGACCTTATATATATGGGCTCGTCCATCAGCTAGGGCTGCACTAAGGGTAGTTCCGTCTACGCTCAACGTAGCTCTCACCCGCATATTTGGATTGCTCTGAACATACCCGCGATAGGTGCGAACGGGCGGAAGCGGATGCTCCACAATCCCACCAGCTACCGTATATGTTTTAACCATAAATCCTGCACCGCGAAGAGAATGCTTGGTGAGCACCAGCGTATCGTTTGTGCCATCGCCATCCAAATCCCCAACATCGATATTAAGCGAATCGGGCGGGTTTACTGCAAAACTCGTAAGTGCAAACAGGGCGATAAAACCCGGGATCATCATTTTTGTTCGTAGCGCAGTTTTCAGCATAACTATCTCCCTCATGATTGTCTTATGAAATTATTTAACGGCCCTCTGCATTCCTTTCGATTCTACGCCATAAAAGCACTAACTAGCCTGTGGACACAAACCGCGGAGATCTGCTCAATATTATTCGTTTTAATCCTGTGCTCTATTTTTACCTTATTCATACGCTCGATTGCGTGCCCCAAGCCTCATTCGGCTATTTTTGAAACAGGAGCACCATTCCCGAGATTCCATCGGCCACGAACTGAATGGAGAGCGCGGCGAGCAGAACGCCGAGCAAGCGCTTTACGATGGCGTTGACGGTTCCACCCATGGCATTGGTAAGCTTACGCGACAGCAAAAAGGTGCCTAGCGCTGCGGACAAGATAACGGCCGAGGCGAGCACCACGGAAAAGATGCCGCCTTCGACTTGGTGAGCCTCGGCAAACAGAAGGATGGTCAGCGTTAGACAGCCCGGCCCGGCCATCAGCGGAATGGTGAGCGGAAAGACCGCAACCTCGTTCGATGCAGGTTTGGGTGCGTCGTCTCCGGCAGGGTCGTCCGGCCGCACAACCATGCTAAATGCGGTGTAGAAAAGCAGGACTCCTCCGGCAATACGAAAGGCTTCCATCGTGATGCCAAGCCGTCCCAGCAAGGTCGCCCCGAAAAATCCAAACCCGACAATCAGTAGAAACGACAGTCCAACAGAACGGAAGGCGATCTTTTTGCAATAGGCTGAATCATGCCCCTTTGTGAGTACATTGAAAATCAACGAAGCACCGAGCGGATCGATCAGCACGAAGTAGGCAGGCACTGCGGTTAACAAGGTTTCCAAATCAATATTCATTATTTCTATCCCGAATGGCCTACCCCGCATGTGCGAGGCAAGCCAGTCATAACCGATGGTCGAAATCCTATTTAACTTCGACCAGTTCAAACACAGCGCTGTCGTAGTCGCCCTGCCGATCATCCTTGCCTCGGGAGCCGTCGAGGCTCACGTCGATTCCAACGCTCATCAGCGTATCACCGG
>JAOZKS010000458.1 GCA_029935255.1 Pontiella sp. | reverse complement strand
ATCCCGACTCGAACGGCACCTCGGTCATCCAGGGATGGGAATGCGGCATGGGGCTGCCGAATTGGAAGACGCATGAAGTCGGCCCGATGCTTGTGCAAAAAACCATCGATTTCATTGAGCGGCACAATCAGACCAATCGGGTGAATGGAACTGAAATTCCGTTCCTAATCAACTATTTCGCCGAGGCCGTGCATGTGCCGCACACGCCCCCCACGAACTTTCTCGGAACGGTGGTTGCCGGAACAACCATGGTGGATACCTATGACGGCACCGGCTATTCCGAGCACTCGGACATGCTGTATGAACTGGATGTGGCGCTCGGCATGATTCTGGACGCGCTGGAAACGCGCGGCTTGCTGGAAAACACGCTGATTATCTTTACCAGCGACAACGGCGGGTTGAAGGACGCGATTACCCATACCACCTTTTCCAACGAGCCGCTTAATGGATATAAATCCACGGCGGCCGAAGGTGGGCATCGGATTCCTCTGATTGTAAAATGGGGCGACGGCACCGCCGAAGGTTCGCACATCCCGCCGGGATCCGTGGCGAATCAGATAGTTAATGTGATGGATATTTATACCACGCTGGCCGAAATCGTCGGTGTGGCGGTTCCAACCAACCAGGCGCTCGACAGCATCAGCATGCGTGAAATCTGGTTGGAGGGCCGCACCGATGAGATTCGTCCGACCATGGTTGGCTTCGGGGGCGGATCATACTATATCCGCGACGGGGACTGGAAATATACGGTGGAAGGCGACTATGCCGGCCTGTACCATTTGGGGGACGATCTGGGTGAGACGGCGGATCTGAGCTCCGATCCGGCCAACGCGGATCGCATTAGTGCCATGCAGGCGGAGCTGGACGCGGTGCTGGCTCTAGACGGCACCACCAACCGCAGCACGGCTTCCCCCCAGCCGGTTCCGGATCCCTCGATCTATACCGACCTCGATCTGGACGGCATGGAAGATGGCTGGGAACGAGCCTACTTTGCCAGCACCAATGGATACAACGGCGGCGCACTCGACGATATCGACCAAGATGGTCTTGAAAACCTGATGGAGTATGCGCTCGGCGGGCATCCGACTGCCGGAGCCGACGACGATTCAGTTTTTCCAACCATTGGATCTTCAGGCTCCGATGTGGAGTTTGTCTACAATCGCCGCACCAACGCCGCGACCCTGAATCTCACGTATGAACTGGAACACTCCGACAATTTGGTTTCCAACGTCTGGAACTCCGGCGGTTATGTGGAAGGCGATACACGCGGACTAGGCAACGGGTTGGAGTCCGTAACCAACCTTTTTAGCACCGTAGGCAAGACCAACCAGTTCATGCGCCTGAAGGTGGTTGCACCGTAGTTTAATAAAGGGATTGTAGCGGCGGCTCTCGGAGCCGCTTTTCGCGGGGCGGCAAGTCCTGCCTTCGGCTTCATTACAACGGTATAAAGAGGGGGTGTCAGATGGTTGAACAATGGCTTGTGTTGCTGGCAGGGGTGCTTCAACTCAGTGCTTTGGGAGCGCATGCAAACTTGTTGGTGAATGGCGATTTTCAAATTGGAACACCCATGGCGGATCGGCCCACCACTTTTGATGCACCGCCATGGCAACGGTATACCAAGCTTACGAACTATAATTCATGGCTGACGGATGGAACCTTTGATCCGGCGGTTGGCATCGGGAACCAGGCGTTGGAATTTCGATGGGGCGTCACCTATATTTATCAGGAGATCCCCGTGTCGCCCGGCACCTCCTACGATTTTTATACCGAAGTGTTGAACGCCTATGGATCTCAGGAGTGGGACGGATATCTTCAGGTGGAGTGGCTGGATGGGGCGGGGGTGAAAATTGGAGTCACCGACGTTATTGGGTTCTATCCCGGTCAAACCGGTGCCGTTGGGGCGTGGGTTCCTTTGCTTGGAACCCGGGGTGCCCCGCCTGGTTCTGCGGAGGTTCGGGTTGTGATGATGTTGAAGGATAACGGCGACTCGACGAAACAGAGACTCTATTTCGACAATGCCTCGGTTATCATCAGCGGTTCGGAGGTTGGAGCGCCGGTTTCATCCAATAATGTCTATGGGGTTGTGGAGAATGAATCGTTGGTCGGGGCGGCACCCGGCGTGCTGGGCAACGATATGGATCCGGACGAAGACCCATTGACTACAGTGTTGGTGAATGATGTTTTGCACGGTGCGTTGACATTGGACGGCGACGGTTCGTTTGTTTATCAGCCCGAAACCAATTTTGTCGGGGAGGATGTGTTTACCT
>JAOZKS010000117.1 GCA_029935255.1 Pontiella sp. | reverse complement strand
AGCAGTTTTCATCGCTGGATGGAAAGGGGCTTCGTTATTGCATTCATGAAACCGACTTGGAAGGGGAATGGCCGGACAACCATGCAAAAGCCATTATTCCTTATTCGCTGCTACAGGATGAAGCCCTGCTTCACGGGAACAAAGAAGGGCGCAGGTCTAAACTGGGGTTGCTGGATCTCGATCCGCCACCCAAGTTTGATTTGGTGATTGTTGACGAAGCACACCATGTTCGCAATTCCAATACGTATGCGCACCAAGCGGTGTCATTTTTCTGTGAACATGCTGAAGCGGTGGTCTTCCTGACGGCTACGCCGGTGCAGATGGGTAACCGCGATCTATTTACGCTCTTGAACTTGCTTCGTCCTGACTTGGTGATTGATGAGGAAACTTTTGAGCATATGGCCGCGCCGAATTCTTTCATTAATACGGCGGTCAACTTGGCGCGTGCTGGAGGCGACGGATGGCAGGGCGTGGCTGGAGATGCATTGCGTCAGGCTGAAAGAACGGCTTGGGGCAGATCGCTCCTAAAAGAGAATCCGGCTTTCAAGGAGGTTCTCCAACGGTTGGAAGATTCTTCGCTTGATCGCGAGGGGCGGGTGGGACTTATTCCGCAGATGGAGAGCTTCCATAGTTTTTCGCGACTCATCAATCGAACCCGTCGCCGCGACATTGGCGCGTTCTGCATTCGGAAGCCGGAAACGGTATCCATTCCCTTTACCGCCCCACAAAAACAATTGCATGATGATTTGTTGGAGTTTCAGGCAAAAGCGTTGGCGGCGGTGCATGGCATGCAAAACGTTAAATTCATGATGACCACCATTCGGCGTCAAGCGGCAAGCTGTGTGTTTGGATTGGCTCCATTGATTTCCGATATTCTGCAACGCCGCCTAACAGACCTTGAATCGATAGAGGTTTTTGGCGAGGAGATCAAACCTTCGGAGTTTTTCCAATCCTTGGAAAACGAAGCCCTCGAAATTGTGGCGCAGGCGGAAGCTTTGCTGCCGGAAGATCCTAAGTATGATGCGTTGCTTCGTATTGTGCAGGAGAAGGGTGAGCTTCCGAATAATAAGGCGATGGTGTTTAGCACCTTTCGGCATACGCTGGCCTATCTCGAAAAGAAACTGCGGTCGGGTGGAATCCGGATCGGTCTGGTTCATGGTAACGTGAAAGATGAAGAGCGGTTGATTTTGAGAGGGCGGTTCGAGTTGCCGAAAGAAGATTCCGATGCCATCGATGTCATGCTCTTTTCAGAAGTCGGATGCGAAGGGCTCGACTATCAGTTTTGCGATATGATGATCAACTACGACCTTCCATGGAACCCCATGCGGATTGAACAACGGATTGGACGTATAGACCGGCGTGGCCAGAAAAGCGAAGCCGTTGCTATCTACAATATGATTACGCTCGGAACCGTCGATGCCGATATCTACGAACGCTGTCTGCTGCGCATCGGAATTTTCGAGTCCAGCATCGGCGAGTGCGAGGAAATCCTCGGCGACATCACCCGCGAAATCCGCGACATTGCCGAAAACCTTGCACTCACCGAATCTCAGCGGCAGGAAAAGTTGGAGCAATTGGCCGATAATGAAATTCGGGAAATCCAGGAACAGGAAAAGCTCGAGGAAAAAGCGCACGAGTTGTTTGGGTTGCAGGTTCCCGCTAGTGAGGTCCGGGATTCGGAAAGCTATTGGCTAACGATGGCCTCCATCCAGCGCTTTGTTTCGCAATACCTCAACCAGCGGCTTGGGAAGGCGGAATATATCCTCGGCGACAAACCACTCAAATCGTTGCGGCTCTCCAAAGAGGCGCGTGTGAAACTGCGGGCGGATTTCCAAGGATTGGAAAAATCAAAATCCCTGATGTTCCGAAACTGGGATAAATGGTTGAAAGGCGATGAGCCCCATTGCGCGATCACCTTCGATTCCGCCTGTGCCGCCGACCACCGCGATGCGTTGTTTATCATGCCCTTGCATCCGTTGGTCTTGCAGGCCGCGCAATGCCTCGATGTTGTCGAGCCGGTCTACACCGCTTTCCGGATTCAAGAAGCCGACTTGGAGCCGGGGCACTATTCCTTTGCCATCTATGCATGGGAGCTCAAAGGCCTTCGCCCTGAACTAAAGCTGGTTCCGGTTTGCGCCAACGAGGCTGTGCGACAAAACTTCTTTGACCATCTCGAAGCCGGTGCAGCCATCGACCCATCCGATCACCTAATCTCGGAAGCGTTCAAGGATGCTCTCGACCGGGTTCACCACGGACTGTGGGAAAGCGAAAAAGCCGCCCATCTGTCTAAAACCGAAGAGATGGTGCGCTTCCGGAAAGAAAGCCTCGAAACCAGTCACGCCGGGCGCTGCAATATAATTAGCGATCAGGTTGAAAATGCCACTAACGAAAAAATCCGAAAGATGAAACAGGCGCAACTGAACAATATTCAAGCGGACTACGAACGGAAACTAACCGAACTCGAAACCGCCGCATCAGCCGCCGGTATCCACGCGCGACCGGTTGTGTTTGGAACTTTGATTGTGGAGGGGTAACACCATGAATGAATTAAATGCGACAAGTGACTATCGCGACTGGCTAAAGGATTTAAAGCAACGGGTTCGGCAGACCCAGTTAAAGGCGGCGGTGCAGGTCAACTCGACGTTGCTCATGCTTTATTGGGAGCTGGGCGCAGATATCGTCGAGCGCCAGAAAGCGGCGAAGTGGGGTAGCGGATTCCTGAAACAGTTGAGCGCCGATTTGATGGCTGAATTCCCAGATATGAAAGGGTTTTCTTTGAACAATCTTCAATACATAAAGCGGTGGCATCTATTTTATTCAGAGCCATTCGCTAAATGTGGAGCAGGCTGCTCCACAATTATGAAGCAGCCTGCTTCGCAATTAGTGCCACAAGCTGTGGCGAAATTGGTTCAGATCCCCTGGTGGCATAATGTGGTTATTATTCCCAAATGCGCGAATACGGAAGAAGCGTTCTATTATGTGAACAAGACCATCAAAAACAACTGGAGCCGCAGTGTGCTGGTGCACCAGATCGAAAGCGGGCTTTTTCAGCGCGAAGGTCAGTCGATCACCAATTTTTCAGAGACCCTTCCCTCCCCGCAGTCTGATCTTGCGCAGCAATTGCTTAAAGATCCATATACATTCGATTTCCTTGCTCTGACGGAGGACTACAATGAACGGGAATTGGAAAAGGCCCTGACCGATCATATTACAAAATTCCTGTTGGAGCTGGGGGCGGGCTTTGCATTTGTTGGCAGACAGAAGGCGCTACACGTCGGTGAGCGTGATTTTTTTCTCGACCTTCTTTTTTATCACACTCAGCTACATTGCTATGTGGTGGTGGAGCTCAAAATGGAGGAGTTTGAGCCCGAATATGCCGGGAAACTCAACTTTTATCTCAAGGCTGTCGATGAGCAGTTGCGTGGGGAGCGCGACGACGCAACCATCGGTATCCTCCTATGTAAATCCCGCGACCGTGTCGTCGTGGAATATGCCCTGAGCGACATCCATAAACCCATTGGTGTCTCGAAATACGAACTCACCCGTTCCCTGCCCGACAACCTAAAACCCTGCCTCCCCTCCATTGAGGAGCTGGAGGCAGAGTTGCGCGATAAAGAGAAACCTATGGATGAAGAACGATGAAACAGGCGCAGCTTAACAATATTCAAACGGACTATGACCAAAAACGAGTAGAGCTTGAAACAGCCGCATCCGCCGCCGATATCCACGCGCGTCCCGTCGTGTTTGGAACCTTGAATGTGGAGGGAGAATGATGAGTATGAACTTCATAGAAGAACTATCAGATAAACGTAGCCGATGGATTGATACAAATCGCGAAAACGGATTTGAAGAGGGGTTATCTCGGTTGTTATCTGAGCTTTATCCTGATAATGCACACTTTCTTTATGAGTTGCTTCAAAATGCGGAAGATGCTCAGGCCAGTAAGGTTTCATTTAAGCTTACGGCCAATCAGATGAGTTTTACTCATGATGGACGGGCTTTTGAAGAGGTGGATGTTGATGGCATTACAGGCATTGGTAACACAAAAAAAAAGGATGACCTCAATACCATTGGAAAATTTGGGGTGGGTTTCAAGGCCGTGTTTAGTTACACAACCATGCCACATATTTACTCCGATTCATTTTGTTTTGGAATTATGGATATGGTTTGTCCAATTACTATGGATCGACCAGACGACCTTGCAAGTGGTTTGACTCGATTTGATATTCCTCTTGATAATCCGAAAAAACCCCATAGGCAGGCATTCGAAGAAATTTCCGAAGGCTTGAATAACTTTTCTTCAGCGACCCTGTTGTTCCTTCACAACATTAAGGAAATCCGATGGGAAGTTATCGGCGAAAAAGAACATTTTCTTCGACTTGACGAAGAGGAAGAGTTTGAGAGGTTGCGAGTCTATTCAGTTGAATCCGATTCTGCGGGACAGTCTATCCGCTGGGTGCGGTTGAGTGCTCCGTGCAAGGAAGCGCCGCAACAATCAGTTTCCATAGCGTTTCGCCTCGAAGCAAAAAAGATAAATAAGAACCAGTATTCGTTGCAGATTGTTGAGACGGACGGGAGCCTCTGTATTTTCTTCCCCGCTGACAAGGAGACAACCAACCTTAGATTTCATATCCATGCACCGTTTGTCTCCACAGTTGCCCGCGACAGCATTCCATGCACGAATCACGATAATATTTCTCTCCGTGACCAGCTGGTTCAACTGCTTGTAGATTCATTGCCAACGCTTCGTGACGAGGGATTGCTCTCGACAGATTTTCTGGGTGTTCTTCCAAATGATACTGACGGATTGAATGGGTTTTATGAACCCTTCATGTCTGCTGTGGTGGAGACCATGAAAACACAACCCCTTGTGCCCATACGATCAGGTGGGCACGAACCTGCTCAAAATTTGACAAAGCCGGTTGGGCGTATCCACGAAGTCATTACCGACTCCGACTTGGAGTTTTTGACGGACGGAGAGCGTAAGTTGTGGGTTTCTGGTGTTTTGCGAAATACCTCATCAGATCGGTTCTTGAGTTTGCTTGGGATTGAAGAGTGGTCTGTTGGAGACCTCCAGAATGTCATCGAAGAAAAATGGGCTTCTTTGTATAGTGGCGTGGCGCAAGAGGACATAGACTGGTTGTCCTCTAAAGAGATAGCGTGGATTCGTAGTCTATATCTTTTCTTGGCAGGCGAAGATGTTCCCTACAGCTTCAAAAGAGCAGTGATTGTTGTGACCGCTGATGGTGTTTTGCAAAAAGGTCAAGAGGTGGTTTTCTGTCCAGAAGGAAATGGCGGCGAACTCAAGGGGATTGATTTTTTGCACCCTGAAATTTTGGTGGGAAAGAAAGAGCAAAGGGCGAAAATTAAAGCCTTTCTCGAAGAGGTTGGTGTTTGTGAATTGGATGAAAAGCATTTTATTCAGAGTATCTTGCAAGAGTGTTATTTGGGCAATGAAGGGAAGGCCCTTGCCGTTGCTGATCATCTCAAGCATATGAAGCGCTTTGTTGAATACTGGAAGCAAACAGATGATGTAAGGTTGTTCAATGGAAGCTCATTTCTGCTCTCTGACGAAGATCGGGATTACCACGCTCCAGAAGAAGTATTTCTAGATGAACCGCTTAAAAGTACAGGCCTCAAACCTGTGTTGCATACTTCAAAACACCAGATCACACAGCGATATGACCAATTAAGCAAAGCGAATAAGGAACATTTCGTGGCTTTTGCCGAAGCCCTTGGGGTTCAGGTTTGTATTGAACTTGAAGGATGTATGACTCCTTGGGGAGTAGCGGGCTCTGGCTCTCGCGAAACCCACACCAAAATAGATCGCGATTACAAACTTCCCTCTGCAGTCAAAAAGATAATGGAAGAGGAATCTAATATTGAGATTTCTCTATTGGTTTGGAAGATGATGTGCGGGGTGGATCGAACGCATCTTAGGGGGCTCTATCGTCCAAATCAATCGCATGGCTGTGAAGGAAGGCCATCCGTGGTTGTTGAATTTTTAAAGGAACAAGAATGGATACCTTCGAGGAGTGGAAATTTTCACAAGCCAGGTGGGATGACACTTGAGCAGCTTCCTGTGGAGTTTGTACCTGATGACAATAACGGGTGGTTGACTGCCATTGAGTTTGGGCGAGATGTGAAAGCTGTATGCGACTTTTATCCATCAGAAAACGGAAACGAAAAGAAAAAGGTAGAATCCGATGCTTTTGATAATCAGTTACGCGAGGAGGGGATTGAGATGTCTCCCGGTGAAATCCGAGCACTCAATAATGTTCCTTTAGACAAACGGAAAAAGTTTCTGGAGGATTATGAGGCTGAAGAGATGCGTAGAAAGGTCTCCTTTCCTGAATCGACACCCAAGAATCCCGAGCGGAGAAAGAAGAAAACGATTGAAGGGTATGCTGATGCGCCAGCTAAGACATCGGAAAAAAGAAATCGAACGGTGCGTACCTCGCGATCATCGATAGATCCTAGACCCTATTTAAGAAATTTATGCACGAATGCAGACGGGCAACTGATTTGCCAAATGTGTGAGGAAGAAATGCCATTCAAACTCCGAAATGGCAACTATCATTTAGAAGCCGTTCAACTGTTTGATGATGCGGATAAAGAAATGCATCAGATTTACTTGGCTCTATGCCCTGTTTGTGCGGCTAAATACCAGTTTTTGGTTAAAAAGCACGATGCGTGTATTGATTCATTTAAGAGGGCTATCTTGAATATTGAAGCCGCGCTTATTTTTTCAATCGATATGCATAACCCCAATCTTGAGCCATTATCTGTACGTTTCACCGAAACCCACCTGCTGGATATCCGAACCATTTTAGATGAGGAGAATAATCCAGAGGACAAAGCAGTTATCTCAACGTCAGTAGATGCGGAGACGGGCGCAGTTCTTAAGGACTTCAGTGAGCTTTGAACGAAAATCATGGAAAGCATTTTTATAGACAGCAATGTTTGGAATCTTCTCTTTGAGCAGAAGATCAATCTGTTGCTTATGGAGCAACAGGGGGAGCCCATCGCGTCCTATGTCGAGGAGTTGGAGGAGATTGTGGATTCAACCTCTGATATTGGCTGGGGTTATCACGATGCGTTGGGGGATATGTTTTACAAGGTTTTTGGCGGAGCAAAGTAGGGCAAGCGTCCCGCTTGCTTTTTGTGGATAGGGAAAACAAGCGGGACGCTTGTTCTACTTTTTAAAAACTCGTGGTGGCGGATTGAGTGAGGCGATAGATATGGATAGCAAATTGAATAATCTGGTTTTGTTTGAGGAGCAGCAGGTTCGTCGTGTTTGGCACGATGGGGCGTGGTGGTTTGTGATTGCGGATGTGGTGGCGATCCTTACGGATTCGGTCGATCCGGTGCAGTATTTGAAACGGATTCGTCAGCGTGATTCGCAGTTGAATGAAGTTTTTAAAGGGGGGGTACAATCTGTACCCCCCCTTGCACTGCCCTTTGATACCGCAGGTGGTCGGCAAAAACTGAAGTGCTGGAACATGCCTGGCCTTCTCCGCCTGATTCAGTCGATTCCGTCGCCGAAGGCGGAGCCGTTTAAGCGTTGGCTGGCTCGGGTGGGGTATGAGCGGTTGCAGGAGATCGAGAATCCGGAGCTGGCTTC
>JAOZKS010000008.1 GCA_029935255.1 Pontiella sp. | reverse complement strand
AACGCCCGAGTTGAAACCGAGCGCGACTTTAACGGCTGGCAGCGCATTCACTATGGAACCGTCGATATGGGCGCCAACGAAATGTATTTCTTCTCCGCCGACAACGACGGCGACGGAATGCAAGACGGATGGGAACTTGAAAACTTTGGTGGAACCACCAACGCCGTCCCCACCGAAGACGCCGACACCGACCGCTTCGACAACCACTCCGAATACATCGCCGGCACCGACCCGCACGATCCGCTCTCCTACCTCAAGGTCACACAAATGACGATCGTCGACCAAGAAACGCCCGGCGTCAGCCGCATCTGGCTTGAATGGAGCCCCTCCGTCGAAGACCGCATCTATGGCGTCAGCTGGAGCACCAACCTCGTCGACGGATTTACAGTCACAGGCGACACCCAAGCTTATCCCAGAAACGAGATCGACTTCGAAAGCGACCTCCCGAACGCCTACTACAAAATCAATGTTCGTATTGACTGATCAATATCCCATTAACTAAATAAAAGGAAAACACCATGAAACCATACCAATGGATTACAGGACTATTAATACTCAGTTCTGGCCTCGCATTTGGACAAGGCTCTTTAACCCCTCCTGGCGCACCAGCCGCCACGATGAAGACGCTGAGTCAGCTGGATGCGGCGATTGTGGATGTGAATACCGATGTTGCCAATGTGGACAGCGCCGTTGCGGATGTGGCCACTGCGATCGGACTGGCGGAGCCGCGCACTCCGCTGGTGGTGGGTTCGCCGGGGGTGAGCATTGGCGCGAGCGGAACCATTACGATCACCCAATCCGGCTCCTACTATCTCACCGAAAATCTGACCGTTACATCGGGGGACGGCATCACGATCAATGCGTCCGGGGTTACGGTGGATCTACAGGGGTTCACGATCCGATCGACGCTGGCAACTGCCGCCAACGAAGGCATCGATATCAATGGCTCCTCGGTGAGCATCTTCAATGGTCATATCGTGAGCGGAGTTCTCTATGATAGCGGCGCCTCCGGCGATCAATACACCGGCTCCGGTTTCGCTTACGGGATATACGCCTCTTCTAGCTACTACATCGGCATCCGCATTCGCGATCTCTCCGTTTCCGGGTGCAATCTCAACGGGATATATACCGCAGGCACGGATTCCCTAGTGGAATCCTGCACGGTAAAAACCGTCGGTGGCTACGGTGTGAAAGCTGGAATTGTGAACAATTGCGTAGCATCCATCTGCGGCGGAACCGCTATTTACGGAACTTCGGTTACGGACTGCCGGGGCTCCAGTACGGGAGGCGATGGCATCTATGCGACGGTGGTTGCCAATAGCTATGGTTACACCACTTCCACCGCCACGAGTTCTGAAGGGATTCATGCGAGTTCCACTGTGCAGAATAGTTATGGGTTTTCCAAGGGTGGCGATGCCATCTATTCAGGGGGAACGGTTGCTAACAGTCTTGGATACACCTCTTCCTCTGATCTGAATGCCGAAGGAATTCATGGGTACATAACCGTACAAAATAGCTATGGGAAGTCCACCGGCAGTGACGGCATTTATTCGGGGGGAACGGTTGCTGATAGTTATGGCTACAGCACTTCCACCGCCACAAGTTCCGAAGGGATTTATGGGAGCAAAGCCGTGCAGAACAGCTATGGGTATTCCACAGGGGGGGACGGTATCCGTACGCCACTCGTCAGCTACAGCTATGGATACAGCACGGGATCCGATGCTGGATCCGTCGGAATTGATGCAGTCATTGCGACAAGCTGTTATGCGATCGGCGGACAAGATATAGACTACAAATATAATATGCCGTAATGAGAGCAAGTAGAATAAGCGTCCCTCTCCATATAAAAAAGAGCAAAAGATGAAATATACAACCGTAGCAATTATGGCGCTGGCCGGCTTGATCGGCACGGATTCCCGTGCGGCGGAAGAACCGTCTGCGTCCCGGGGCGAAATTCGGATGGCGGTGCAGAACGGCGGACCGATCCGGGAGCTTCGCTACCGTTATGGCGAGAATCAACTCCGCATTGACCGCCCCGGCGAGGTGATTCCCGCGCCGCCGGTGAACCTGCTGGATCTGGAAAAGGGCACGTTGAGCATTCTCCATCCGCATAACGGCACATGGGAACAGGCTCCGGTGGGCGGAACCGTCGATCTCGTCTCGAACACTCCGACTACCGTTCCGGAATCAATCATTCCGGCCCCGCCAGTCTCTCCGCCTGCAGACTGGCCGGAAATGCCTGGACGCCCCAAGGATCTTCCGGCAGGGATCGGCCCCGGAGCTGCGGCCAAGCCGGCTCCAGCTGCATCGACCCCCGGCATGCCTGCTGGAATACCATCCGGAATGCCCGCCTTTCCGGCGATGCCAGATTTCCCTATGGAGGGAATGGCTGGTGACGAAGAGCCGATGGTGCTGGTTCCTCAAAACCAAACGAATGAACTTTTTGGATTTTCCTGCCGGTTGTACGAAATAACAACTCCCAACCATGGCAGCCTGTCCATCTGGCTCACCGACGATTCCATTCTTCCGCCTTTTCATCTGCTGGTGCACGAAGTGCCGAGTTCGCATGGACAGGTGGAGTGGGACGAACAGGTTGCCCACCTGCTACGCAAGGAAAAGATGTTCCCCCTTCTCGCTGAGCTAAAGGGCAAGGGCGACGATTCGCTTGCACAATGGCGCGTTCTTTCAATCAAGACCGATGTGAAGGAAAAAGATCAGTCGGGCATTTTCAAGATGCCTGAGGGGCTACACCGGCTCCATGGAGAGATTTAAATAGCAGAATTAGGCACGTAGAGGGACACCAAACAACCGGAGCAAGCGAGACGCTTGCTCTACCTTTTCAAAGGAGCAAAATGAAAAAGATAAACAGGATTGTTGCAGTTTTATGTGTGGCCGGAGTCGCTTTCGGCCAAGGCAGTTTAACCCCACCCGGTGCCCCCGCACCGACGATGAAGACACTGGATGAGCTGGACTCGGCCATTGCCGGGGTAAGCACTGCGGTGTCCGCAATTCAAGACGAGGCGCGCACACCGATCTCGACGGCAAGTTATGCAATTAACAGTTCGGGATCCTATTATCTAACCGCGAATTTAATGCCTGAAGGGGGAAACTCAGGGATTAATATCAACGTAAATGATGTAACGCTGGATCTGAACGGATTCTCCATTTTAGGAGGACTTGCTTCGGGACAGGGAATTTCTATGTCTAACCGCGACAATGTGGTCGTCAAGAATGGAACAGTTCGTGATTGCCACTATTACGGCATCACCGCCTATAATTCCACACGGTGCCGATTTGAAAATCTGAGGGTATTGAACAATGGAGGACATGGAAGCGCCAGCTACTTCGGGATTCACGCGGGCGAAAACTGCACCATCACGGGGTGCATCGTTATGAATAACCCGTCAGGGATTGAGGCGGAAGCTGGATCAAAAATCACCGGCAACCAGATCGTTAATAATACATCATACGGATTGAGGCTGAACGAAACCGGCTGTTATGTGGCCGATAATATCGTTAAAGGAAACAGCAACAACTATGACTTGGCCGCAGGTAACCAACTCAACATTCTCCTTTGCGAAATCCCAGAATCGCTCGATTGGCCCTGCTCCGTCAAACTCGCCGGAACCCTTGAATGCACAAGTGCCGGTGTGGATGGCATCACCGTTGCTGCCGACAATGTAACCATCGACATGGACGGCCACACCCTAGTTGGCCCCGGCGCATCCAGTGGCAATGGCATCTATCAGTCGAGTTCGTACCGCAACCTGCGCATCTTCAATGGGAAAGTAACGGAGTGGCAGGGAACCAATAAAGCTGGGATAAGAATCCATAGCATCGATCCCATCTTGTCCGATGTGCAGGCTTCGATGAACGATTATGGACTTTATGCACTCACAGGCTGCCGGATTTCGGATTGTATGGCATACGATAACGCCATCTTTGGCATCTCTGCCGGCATCGGCAGCAGGATCGTCAATTGCACAGCACGTAATAACGGCAGCGCTGGCATCGATGCCGGCGAAGGCAGCGCGGTCTCCGGTTGCGTGGTAAGTAATAACGGCGGTGATGGCATCGATGCCGGTTATAACTGTACAATTTTCGATTGTGCGGCACGTGATAACGGCGGTGACGGCATCAATGCTAGCCGCGGCAGCAGCATCTCCGGTTGCACAGCACGCGAAAACGCGGATGAAGGCATCTCCGCCGGAAACGGTAGCACGGTCTCCGATTGTGTGGTACGCGAAAACGCGGATGACGGCATTTATGCAGCCGAAGGCAGCACGGTCTCTGGCTGCACAGCAAGCTACAACACCGGTGATGGGATTCGGGTGTACATAGATTCTCGCGTTGTAAACTGTACCTGCGACAACAATGGATATAATGGCGATGGGGCTGGGATTCATGCAACGAGTTCTGATAACCGAATCGACGGAAACACCGTGACAGATAATGACCGTGGCATCGATGTGGACGTTACCGGTAATTTTATCGTGCGAAACACCGCCAGCGGAAACAACACGGGTGGAACGGGGAACTGGTCTATTGCGGTGGGGAATGACACGGGGGACATCTCGACTTCCCCCAGTGGTGCCGGCGCGTGGGATAACTTTGAGTTTTAAGGGAAGAAAGGAACGTTTGTAGTTCCGCCTTTAGGCGGCTAGTTGAGCAGAACGGTGCGTGGTGGCCGCCTAAAGGCGGAACTACGAACCTTATTGAAGAAGAGATAAAATGAAAAAGATAAGCATGGCAGTTGCAGTTTTATGTATGACTGGAGTCGTATTAGGACAGGGGGCTTTAACCCCGCCGGGCGCACCGGCACCGACGAGGAAGACGCTCGATCAAGTCGAGCCTCGGATTGATTTGCGAACCGTGGAGGGAAGGGCGGGGTATTGTCATGTGATTTTAGAGCCGGGATCTTACTTCATGAGCCAGAATCTATCGGTCACTAACTCGAGTGGGATTTTAATTCAAGTTTCTGGCGTTACACTGGATTTGAATGGATTTGAGCTTTCTCATGATTCTCGGGACAATGGAATGGGAATTTGTCTACTTTCGGGGGCATCCCATTGCGTGGTTCGAAATGGTTCAATTGACGGGTTTGACTTTGGTGTTTATATGGATCGCGACAGTTCTTTTTATCCCGAAGCCGTTCAGTTTAAGGATTTGCTGGTATCGGGGTGCGAAATATTTGGCATTTGTGCTCCGACCGGGGTTCAGGTTCTTGATTGCAGAGCCATTGGGAACGCGGGGTCGGGTATTGTGTGTGGGGATGGGGCATTTGTTCGTGGATGTCTTGCTCAGAATAATTTTGGGTCGGGTATTTATGCGGGGATGGGCGCGTCTGTTATGGATTGTTCGGCGTACAATAATAGTGGAGAATATGGTATTTACTGCGGAGCTGGATCATTGATTCGAGGTTGCTCTGCTATTGCTAATCGTGGTCTTTCTACAAGAAGTATTGGAATTTACGCGGATGAAGGAAGCTCGGTTTTTCAATGTGTATCGTCTTACAATAGCTATTATTCCTCCCCTTCATCAGGGGAACAGGGCTGTGGTTTTTTTGTGGAGACAGGTTCTTCGGTGAAGGATTGCACCGCGATTGGAAATCGAGGCGATGGGATCCGAATGGATTCCGAATGCAATGTGTCGATGTGCACCGCCAAAGAGAATGGTGCTTCTTCCGGTGAAGGAGCAGGAATCCATTGCCTGGGTTCTGGAAACCGGATTTATGAAAATATGTTCAGCCATAATGATCGAGGACTGGAGGTAGAGGTTTCCGGAAACTTTATCTCGAAAAACAGTGCGTTTTCCAATTCAACCAATTGGGTCGTTGCGGCGAGCAATGCCTGCTTCGTGGTGAGGCGAATCTCGTGTCCAGCGATTTCCGGTGATGCTGGTGGAACGGCTCCCGGCCCGAACAATTCTGAGCTTAATTACACGTATTAGGTTGAAATACAAAGGAGAAGATCATGAGAGTAAAAACAGTAGTGACAGGAATGCTGGCTTGTTTGGCGGGCGTGGTATTCGGACAAGGCAGTTTAACTCCGCCGGGCGCACCGGCCCCGACGATGAAGACGCTCGATCAGGTAGAGCCGCGTACGGCGATTTCGAGCCTGCCGTATACCATCACCCAGCCGGGTTCTTATTATGTTTCCAAGGATCTGACTAGCGTGGGCGATGGGATCACCATTGCCGCCGACAATGTAACCCTGAATCTGATGGGATTCACGCTGACGGGCACAACCTTCACCTCAGGTATTTTGGGGCAGTCCGTCCAAAAAAATATTGTGATAAAAAACGGGTATCTTCGCAACTGGGGGGAGCACGGTATCTGTCTGAACGGAGTGATCGGTGTGGTGCTGAAAGATTTGAGCAGCACGGACAACGGCAACGACGGGTTCGCCGTAGGGGCCAACACCCTCGTTACCGATTGCGTCGCCTCCGGAAACGGCGACGACGGATTTAGTAGCGATGGAGGAAGCAACCGATTCGTGCGTTGCCGCTCACAAGATAATGAATACGGCTTTTACATGTATTCCGTAGCAAATCAACTGAATGAGTGCGAAGCACTGGGATGTTCTTATGTAGGAATACATATTAAAAACGATTCCGTATTGGAGGGCAACACCGTCATCGGCAATGGCTCTTATGGTGTCCAAGTTGTCGGTATCGGATCCTATATCGCCAACAACATCGTTAAGGGAAATGCTAACAACTACAGCCTCTCGCAAGGAAATCAGCTCAATATCCTCCTGTGCGAAATCCCCGAAACCATTAGCTGGCCCTGCTCCGTTAAGTTCGCCGGAACACTGATCTGCACAAATAAGTCCGTCACTGGCATTACCGTTGCCGCCAATGATGTGACCATTGATATGAATGGGCATACTCTGGTCGGCCCTGGTGTAGGAAGTTGGAATGGAATTTACCAAGGTTCTACCTATCGCAACCTGACGGTTAAAAACGGTAAGGTAATCCGCTGGGAGGCGGCCACCGGTATCAAAGCTGACGGTATTGCTACGGTTCTCTCGGATTTGCAGGTTTCAACCAATAACTTCGGGGTCTTCACGGCAACTTGCGGTACAATTAAAAATTGCACCGCATATAATAATAGTAATTGCGGAATTGAGATTAATTTTATGGGTACAATCGATCATTGCGTGGCATATGGAAACGGTATTCGAGGTATTAGTGCGCATAATGGCGGCAAGATCTCCGGATGTACGGCGTATAAGAATGGGACAACTGGAATCGGTGTTTATAAAAATACTTGGGTTGTTGATTGTATTTGTGATGACCAAAAAAATGGAACCGTTGGTTATGGCATTTATGTTTCTGGAGGCGGCAATCGGATTGATAATAATTCCGTCACCGATAACGACTACGGTATCTATATTTATGGCGCGGGGAACTTTATTGTTCGAAACACAGCAAAAGGAAATACTCATAATTATAGTATTGTGGGTGGTAACAATGTTGGCACGATCCAAACTTCGCCCGTTGGCGCGGGGGCGTGGGATAATTTTGAGTTTTAATGTAGAACGAGCGTCCCGCTCGTTTAGGTACTAATGGATGGGCGCTAGACAATAGAAGCAAGCGAGACGCTTGCTCTACATTAAAAAAGAGGAGATACCATGAAAAAGATTAGCATAGCCATAGCAATATTGTGCGCGGTGGGAGCCGCATATGGACAGGGGAATTTGACGCCTCTCGGCGCACCGAGCCCAACCATGAAAACGCTAAATGAACTGGACACGGCGATTGGCGGGGTGGGCAGTGCGGTATCTGCAATTCAGGGCGAAGCGCGGATCGATGTGGCGACGCTGGCGGGGGACTCTAATAACCATCACATTATTTCGGCGCCGGGATCGTATTATTTGGCCGGAAATTTAGAGGTTACGAAGCTTTATGGAATACAAATCGATGCGTCTGGCGTGACCTTGGATCTAAATGGGTTTTCAATTTCCCGTATCTCTGGAACGGGCGGCCGCGGCATTCAACTGTATGGTGGCGTCAATCAGGTGACGGTGCGGAATGGCTCGATCTCGGGGTTCCAATATGGGGTTTATAGTTCTCCGTATTCTCCTTTTGTCTATGGAAGCTTGTTTGAAGATCTATTGGTTTCAGAGTGCACCAGTGCCTCGATTTATGTAGGAAAAGCTTCTCGGGTTCTTAATTGCACGGCTTACGACAATGAATCTTGGGGAATATATACCGACGAGGGTTGTTCCGTGATCGGATGCACAGTCTATGAAAATCTCGGGGGTGGAATTCATGTAGATTCTGGTTCCGTGGTGAAAGAATGCGTCGTGTATGGGAATCAGGGAAATGATGGAATCTATGCGGGTGACGGGGTTTCTGTAGGTCAATGTACGGTTACGGACAATACGGTAGTGTATGGGATTCGTGCGGGAGCAGGAAGTTCGTTGACGGAATGCACGGTGCGAGCGAGTGGAAGCTCGTATGGGATCAATTTACAAGAAGATAGCACCTTGAATGGGTGTATG
Organism: Pontiella sp.; assembly: GCA_029935255.1. Taxonomy (GTDB): domain Bacteria; phylum Verrucomicrobiota; class Kiritimatiellia; order Kiritimatiellales; family Pontiellaceae; genus Pontiella. The sequence goes on along the minus strand of JAOZKS010000008.1, from coordinate 13,938 downwards.
GCCTCGGATAATACGGGAGGTGGAATTTTTGCCGATACAGGAAGCTCGTTGATTAATTGTGTAGCCAATAACAATACCGGTTATGGGATTTATGTTTATGGGAATGGGACTTTAAATGGCTGTGTGGCCAGAGAAAATTCAGGGAGTTATGGGATTAATGCCAGTGGTACTTTTTCTTTGCGAGGATGTGTGGCGGTCGGGAACACACAGAGTGGAATATACGCGGGATCGGGATCGTCGTTGCAGGATTGTTCGGCAAAAGGAAATTCTGGAATCTATGGTTTGAAAGCGGATGCCCGATCCATGATGAGGGGGTGTGTGGCCTCTGAAAACAGAAGTGTTTTGAATTCAAGCTATGGAATAGCTGTTGGGGCTGGCAGTTCAGTTATCGAGTGCATTTCTTCCGAAAATAGTAATACGAATTCGTCATCGTCTACTTCCGAAGGATGTGGGATCTATGCAAGTTACTCTTGCACCGTTAAGGATTGTACAACCTTAAAGAATCAGGGCGATGGAATTCGGGGCAATTCAGATAGTCAGATTATTGGAAATAACTGCGACAGCAATGGAGAGAATGGCGACGGAGCCGGGATTCATGTAACCAATACAGATAATCGGATCGACGGTAATAATGTGACGGATAATGACCGCGGCATCGATGTGGGTCAATCGGGGAATTTTATTACGCGCAATACGGCTTCAGGAAATAATAAAAATTGGGATGTTGTGGCTAATAACGCTTGTTTAGTGGTTTATCGAACGGGATGTACTGCCATTTCTGGAAGCTCCGGCGGCACTGCCCCCGGCTCCACCGATCCAAATGCAAACTTTAGCTATTAATTAAAAAAAAGGAGAAAAATAATGAGAGCAACAAGAATAGCAACAGGAGTTGTTTGTTTGGCGAGTATCGCCTTTGGGCAAGGTAGTTTAACTCCACCCGGAGCACCGAGTGGGACCATGAAAACCCTCCAACAAGTGGAACCTCGGATCGATTTGGCCACGGTGGCGGGGCTCCAAATTACTCAGTCCGGCTCCTATTATTTGAGCGACAATCTGGTCGTGAGCAACTCCATTGGTATTTCAATTGGGGCTTCCGATGTAACACTGGATCTCAATGGGTTTAAAATTCTGCATGCGGGCGGGCAGAGCGGAAAGGCCATCTATGTTTCTGCAACGCGCAATATCACCATTAAGAACGGAAGCATCCAAGAGTTTGAAGATGGCGTCTATATGTATGGATCGGACGGTCTTTATCCCACTCAGGGTGCTCGGTTAGAAAACCTAAATATCTCCCGCTGCACGGGGTATGGCCTTTTCGTGGGATCCATGAGTAAAGTGATTAATTGTCATTTCACGGAAGTTCGTGGCGCGGCGGCTGTTTTCGCGGCGGCCAACTCTTCCATTCAAAACTGCACCACCGACAACAGTAGTGGCGGCCATGGATTCCAGCTTTTGAGTGGCGCGCGGGTTTTCAACTGCTCCGCCGTTAACAGCGGAACCGATGGGTTTGATCTCGGAGCGAATTCAATCCTTCAGAATTGCATCTCCCAAAGTAGCACCAGCAATGGATTCTTGATCGCCGAAAACAGCTCCTTAAGCCACTGCAAAGCTAGCGATAGTGCGAACATCGGATTCTCCCTCCTCTCTGGGGCGAAGGCCGTCGATTGCAATGCGATCAATAGCGGCGCCGATGGATTTAAGGCGGAATCTAATTCGGCATTCCAAGCTTGTTCGGCAACCGGTAATTCAGAGAACGGCTTTGATCTTTCAAGTAATGCAAAAGTCATTAAATGCACGGCGGTTTATAATGAAGGATATGGCTTTTTTCTGGGAAACAGCTCGATTGTGCGAGAATGTATGGCACGTGAAAATTTTGGAGGAATATATGCTGGCTCTGATTCAATAGTCCAAGACTGCATTGCTCGAAACAACGAGTGGGCAGGCATCAAAATCATAAATAATTGCATTCTCAGATCCTCGGTTTGCGAAGGGAACTCCCATCGAGGCATTTTGGTTGATGGCAGTCGATGCGTTGTCGAAAATTGTACGGTATCGGAAAATAAAGAGGACGGCATTTTGATCTGGGGAGGTGATCGCAATCGCATCATAGGAAATCATTGCTGCGGAAATAAAGACGGGATTGACTATGTAAACGTGCCGCATGACAATTTTCTGGATGGGAACACAGTGATGAACAATTCTGGATACGGAATTTGTTTCATCAATGGAGTGGTGGTTCGGAATACGGCCATTGGAAACGGAACAAATTATAATCTCACTGGCGGACACGCTGGAAGCATCGAGACTTCACCCAGCGGGGCGGGAGCGACAGACAACTTCAGTTACTAGTCTTTTTCGAGGAGAGAAAAAATGAAAACAAAACTATTTATAACATCCGTTTCATTGCTCGCACTTTCGGTGCAGGCAACGACCACCATCGATCCCGCACGCAACGATGCGTACGGCGCGAACATTGGCTGGGTGAATGCGGCGGGCGATACGGCGAACGGCGCGGTGATTGGCCAGGCGTTCTGCTCAGGCTATATCTACTCCGCCAACTGCGGATGGATCTCGCTCGGTGATGGCTCGCCGGACGATGGTCAGGCTTACGGAAATGATTCCGCCAGTGATTTTGGCGTAAACCACGATGGCCTTGGAAATCTAACGGGTTATGCCTATGGAGCAAACATTGGTTGGATCAACTTTGAGCAGACCCATGGGCACCCTCAAGTGGATTTGATGACGGGGGAACTCTCGGGTTTTATTTGGAGCGCCAACGTAGGGTGGATTGATTTGGTAGATGTCCGCACGCTCTCGCTGGCGATTCTCGATACGGATGGCGACGGCATCTCCGATGCTTGGGAATATGGATATACCAATGTTCTGGCCGCCCTCAATGGCGGCAATGCCGATAGCGATGGCGACGGGATTCCAGACCTTGGAGAATATGCCGCCGACACCGATCCGCTCGATGCGGGTGACTATCTTTCCATCACCGATTTCCAAACCATGGAAACCACCAACTGGGTCACCTGGCCGGTAAAGACCACGCGCCTCTACACACTGGAACATACTACCGCGCTGAGCAACGGCACGCAGTGGGTTGAAGGAAGCAGCTTTATTCCCCCATCGGGTCCAGACGTGACCGAAATCCTCTCCGGCGTAACCAACAACACCCGCTTTTATCGAGTGAAGGCCGTGCCGCCATTGAGCGAATAAATAAACATAGACAAAACATACAATCCACATACTATCGGCTCCCTTGCAAAATCTCGAATTTTGCAAGGGGTCGGTATTAAACTATTTAAAATCAAAAAGGAGTCCGTAATGAACAAACTAAAACTAATTTTACTTACAACCGCCATTGCTGTGACGGGGTTTTCAATGGATCTAACGCTTTCTTCCAACAGCATGAATTGGGAAGGTCAGGATTTTATTAATCTGAGCATATCCAATATCACTCCCGGGGCGGAGGTGGATCTTTCCGTGTTCCTGGACATCGACCACGACGGCATCATCGATGCCGCCGAACCACTGCTCGTTCAATTCAATCTAACCGACGGCGAAACCAACGCCCTTGGCGCAACGACCTTTGTGGACGACCGCGATGGCACGACAAATGGGGTTATCACCAGTGCTATTTCTTTCTTTGGAAACGGTGCGCTACGCACCATCGGCGACTATATCTGGCAGGCGACCGAACTAGACGGAAGCGGAACCCCAATCGCCAGCGATGCAGCCACCTTCTCCGTAACCCAAACCGCCTCTTCCACCTGGATTACCGGTGAAGTTCAAAACTATGTCACCACCGATACCGTGGCCGGAGCCTATGTGGAACTGCAATATTTTTCCGATACCACAGGAACCGCACCCGCCACGTGGGCCGATGAAAACGGCGAATTCTCCGTCTATCTTCCCGCAGGAGTTTCCTCCGCCGATGCCCTCGGAATTTATGTGTCCGCAGCGGGTTCCATGTCCGCCTCGCAAACCCCGGAAGGTGAGTTTGTCTCGTTGGCCGTGTTCACAAATGGGCTCACCATCGGTGAAAACAACCTGACTCGTCCGCTTTTTGTGGTTCCTCCGATTCCTTCCTACGACCTCGTCGATATCACCGGCACAGTTTATTTGATCGATGGCTCCGAAACCAATGCCCTCGCGGGGGTTTTTGTTGAAATTGAATACCCCTCGTTCGATGACGACGACGATGTTTCTTCCTTTGACATCTCCAATACCAACGGACAATTTTCCCTCGTATTCCCCACGGCGGAAGATGAATGGGATTCGGTGATCCTGAGTTGCATCGATCCGCTGCTAAATACCCGAGGACTCATTTCTGCCCCTATGTCGATAATGATCGAGGGAGCCACCAACGGAATCGCCCTTTACTGCTACCCCGCCGAAGCGCTGCTTCGAGGAACCGTGACCGATCTGGACACCGGCGCCCCCATCGCGGGCATGGAAGTGGAATTAACCTCTGGAAGCGATGCGGTTGGCAGAGCCTATACCATCAGCAACGGAACCTACGAAATCGGGGCACTGGATGGATCATACGGATTGCAATGCGATGATGACTCACTTGCTCAGCAACACTACGTCTACAACAACGAGCACGGATATCGCTACATCGAGAACCTCTATGAGGGAGAGGTACGAACCGGACAGGATCTTGCCTACGCCCAGGGTTTTCTGATCTCCGGGCATGTCTATACCGAAGGTGGAGCCCCTATTGGGGGCGGAAGCGCCATTTTGGTCGCCCCCGGAGAGGGCAATTGGGAAGAACGCTGGAACAATAGCATCGTCGCCTTTGACGGACACTACAATCTCCTCGCATCCGCCGGAACATGGAATGTTCGCACCGAGAACAAAAACGGATATTACATCGACCTCTATTACACCAACTGCCTCCCTGCAAACCGCGCAACCGCCACACCGATTGTAGTGAGCAACGCCGTGGGCGGAATCGACTTCTATCTCACCGAAGGCGCGCGCCTTCAAGGAACCGCCTTAACAGCCGACTCCATGAGCATGGGCGCTCCAGTAAGTGCCTTCTGCATGAATGGTTCGGGGGAGCTCGAGTTTGTTGGATCTGGCGAAACGGAATGGGGCGACGGAGCATTTGACTTCGTAGTTCCCGCCGGAAGCAACATTTATCTCCGAGCCGACAGCGACGGGTGGCAAACCTCACACACCTGGTTGGGCAATGTAGGATCGCACAACCTCGCGACGCTTATTCTTCCAATGATTGGAACCACCCATAGCAATCTGAACATCCAGATCCTTGCTGGATATCAGGTATCAGCCTGGGTGAAAGATCAAACCTCGATGGCCGACCTCCCGAATGCAACGGTTAGCGCACTCGACTCCGCGTCAAACCTATACGCACAAGCCACCTATCAGTGGGGTTCCTGGGCACTCATCGTTCCCACCAACACCCCTCTCACCTTCTTTGCGGAAGCAGACGGTTATGAAGGCGAATTTATAACCAACACCTATAACTTCGCCGATGCAGGATATTTCCAGCTCCCTGTAGGAAACTACCAAGAGCTGCACTTTGTTCTACACTCCTCCACGGCCGATTTGGATAAAGACGGCCTTCCAGACTATCTGGAAGACTCCGTACCTGACGGAATCCCCGATACCGCCGACTTTTCCGACCCAACCCTCACGGATACCGATGGTGACGGAGCCGACGACTATCAGGAATACGTTGCCGGAACCGATGCCCGAAACCACGGAAGCATCTTCAAGATCACCGACACCACCCCTTCGGGTAGCAACCTGATCCTGCGCTGGAACTCCGTACCGGGACGCGAATACACGGTGCAACTCTCCACCGACCTTACCGGCGGAAGCTGGAGCAACATCCACACGGTCGTTGCCTCGGGACCGGAAACCATCCACGAACCTTCAACGTCCATCCCCAACGCCTCTTACCGAGTGCAGGTCGTCGCGCCCTAACACCGATTAAAACCGAACTCGAAAAGCCGGAGCTGATCACTCCGGCTTTTTTCTTTCCTTTTTCCACCGTCTGGAAAAGAAAGTAAGCGTCCGAAGTCTCACCCCTGTCGGGCGGCGCGGGTAGCTTTCCATTGTGCGGGAGTGTAGTTCTTGGCGGTGCGGTTGGTCATGTGAAAAGGAAAAGGAAAAGGGGTCAGCCAAAGAATCTTGCTATTCGTTCTTGATGTTCTTCCGCCTCTAATGCCGCTGACACCTTTTCCAATTAATTCCTGACTGAGTACTAGTTTGTTTCCAACCGCCGAGCGAGTTGGGCGGCGTGGAGGTCGGAGGGATGGAGGTGTGTGGGCGGGATGGGTTCAAACCACTTTCCGCTTGGCTCCGTCAGGGTCGGCTCCGCGGTCTGTAGTCCCACGAGGTTCATTGAATCGGGGCCGAACACCGCACGCGGCCATTTTAGATTCTGCTTGGAGCGAATACACCAGAAGGTGCCCCGTGCCCCGCAGTTTTTTCCCAGTGCCGCACCGCCGCCACAGCGCCAAAGATCTGTTCCTTCGCCTGCATCGAGGTTGCAGAAAAGGTTTTCATGATTGGCTTTCTTGTGGTGGTCGAGGGATAGGTTCGTGCCCTTGCCGTTTTTGGAAACGTTGCCGGCATTGAGATAGCTCAATGTGATGTCGTGGATGAAGTGGGTCTTGAAGTTGAAGTTTTGCAACATGCAGTCTGTGCCGAACGAGACTCCGTGGTGTCCGGTGGTTCCCCGATGCGATATGCGTTCGGATTCAATCAGAATACGGTCGGCGGTGCAGAACATGCCGGAGAGGTAGATGCCGCTGTCGCTATTGGAAATGCGCACGTTGCGCACCCAGCAGTCGGCGGCCGAGTTGATGGCAATGGCATTTCGGCCCGTTTCGGTAAAATGGCCTTGATAGGGGGTGATGGGGAATTCAAAGGCTAGATCTTCGATCCCGGTTTCACGCACGGTCGGGGCGAAATGCAAGAGCTGGGGTTTCCACTCTTTTCGAAGATCGAAGCGCAGGGACCGCTCCAACTCGATTTCCTTTCCGTTCATGGCGGCGATGCGGCTGACAAATCGGATGCGGATGGGCTTGTCCACTTTTGCAGTGTTGCCCGGGTCGCCGGAATAGAGGTGGTTGAACAGCGTTTTTTCGGAGGTGTCGACCAACTCGACCATTACGCGCTGGCCAACCTTCAGTTCGGCAGCCTTCTCCAGCACCAGCTTTTTTTCACCCCGCTTGCATTCGGAAGCGATGGGGCTGATGGGTTTCATCCCATAGTTTCCCTTGATCCATAAAAACCCGCCCGACCATGAATAGTTGGAGGTGGGGCGACCGGATGTGGTCTGGCTGGGGTTGGGACGGACGTCGTCGAGCGACTTTGGGAAGAAGAGAATCGTTTTATCCGGTCCAGCGCCCCGCAGAACCAGATTGGGTTTCTTGATCCAAAGGATATCGGAGATCACATAGCGCCCCTCGGGAACCAGAATGGTGCCTGATTCGGTTTCTGCGATGGCACGGACAAAAGCCTTCGTGTCATCGTGTTTTCCATCGCCCCGCGCGCCGAAATCACGAACATTTGCGACTACGGTCGGGCGGGGAAGGGGATCCTCCCCAAAGTGGTAGCCTGAAAAGGAAAAGTCCGGCAACCGGCTTTGAGCGGTCCATTTTTCGCCATGCTTGCCCCACAATTCGGAATAGCGCGGCTCTGCAAATACGTTGATGCTCAATGCCAGCATGACCAGTGTAAGGCCCTGTGAAAATATGGAAGTATGCTTCGTGGCGATCCTTTTATGTTTCGGTGGGTTGGTTCAGCAATGGAGCTAGCAAGCCCTTGGCGTGGGCGGCGCGGAGCCATGCGGTTTCGGTGGCGCGCATTTTTTTATGTTTCTCGGGGGTGTCGTCTTCGGCTCCGGTGAGGTGGTCGAAGCCGTGGGCGATGTAGAGCGCGAGCTCGTAGTCGAGCTTGCCGCGCGCGGTTCCTTCCTTCACGGCGCGGTCGACATTGATGAGGAGGTCGCCGGTGAATTCATCGGCTTCGCCGGGAATGGGTTCGTAGCGGAAGCTGATGACGTCGGTGGGGCGGTTTTTCCCGAAGTATTCGCGGTTGGTTTGGGTGATGCTTTCGTCGTCCACGAGCACAATGGAGATTTCGCCCCAGGAGGAGGGTGCGGTTTTAGCTTCGAGTTTTTGAGCCAGCCAATCAGTTAGCCGCTGAAGATTTTTCAGCTGAATCGGATGGTTTTGTTGTTGGTTGAGTAGGTTTGTTTTCATGGTCTTTGGGGTAGGGGATGCGGCCGTGAAGCATGTTGGAGAGTGAGAAGATGAAGGACTGCTTGACGATGTTGATTTCGGCCATGGTGAGGCTGGCATGGTCCATTTGTCCGTCGCGGATCTTCATGGAAAAAATATCGTTTATCATGTTGGTAATTTTTTGCGGGGTGGGTTTTTCGATGGAGCGTGCGGCGGCTTCGGAGGCATCGGCGAGGGAGAGGATGGCCATTTCGGGCGAGACGGCAGGTGCGCCGCCGTATCGGAAGTCGCTGTCGTTGATGTTTTCGCTGGCGAGGTCCTTTTTTTGTTGGAGCTTGGCCTTGTGGTAGAAGAATGAAATGAGGCCGTTGCCGTGGTGTTGCTCGATGGCATCGAGAATGGGCTGCGGCAGTTTGTGGCGTTTGGCGAGGGTGAGGCCTTCTTTGACGTGCGAGACAATCACGAGTGCACTCATGTGCGGCGATAGCTCGTCGTGCGGGTTTTCTTTGTGCTGAATGTTTTCGGTGAAGAATTCGGGCTTGGCCATTTTTCCAATGTCGTGGTAGTAGGCGCAGACGCGGATGAGCAGGGAGTTTGCTCCGATGGCTTCGGCGGCATTTTGCGCGAGCGTGGCCACCATGAGCGAGTGGTGGTAGGTGCCGGGGGCTTGGATGGCCATTTTCTGGAGCAGGGGATGGCCCATGTCGGAGAGTTCGAGCAGGGTGATGTCGGTGGTGATCTTGAAGAGTTTCTCGAATATGGGAATGAACAATAGGGTCATCACGGTGGAAAGCATACCGACGAGAATGGCGGCGATGAGTTGTCCGATCAGCACTGGAGCGTCCGGTCGGTTGAGGATGGCGGCAACCAGAACAAAGAGCACCTCGACGGCGCAGACCCAGAGGCCGGCTTTGAAGAGGCTGGAGCGGCGGTGTACATTGCGTGCCGTGCTGGTGGCGGTGACGGTGATGAGCAGGCCGAGCGCAAAGACGGTGAAGGATTGATTGAATAATACGGCGGTGGCAAAGCTGGTCCATAGGCCAAGGCAGAGGGCTGCACTTCCGCCGAGCAGAATGGCGGCCAGAAGAATGGCGAGGGCATGCGGCACGAGATACATGAGCAGTGCGGGCGAGAAGAGGGAGTATTGGACGGCGAGGTAGGTCAGCAGTCGGGCCAGCCCGAGGGTGAACAGGGAGAGGATGATTAACAGGAGGAGTTGATCTGGGCGTTGCAGTATTTGCGGAGCAACAACCCTCAGGATAATGGCGGTGGCAATGAGCCCGGCCAATAGCAGGATTCCGTTGCCGACAATTTCGAGCACCTGCTCAAAGCCGGCTTGTTCTTCTTGTCTTTTTTGTTCGTGGAATTGCAGCAGGAGCAGCGTTTGCTGGGTGGCGGATTCGCCCGCACGGACGAGGGGGGTTCCGGTGATGTATTGGTGTATAACGGGCTCGACCGCCGCACTGGCCTCGTTGCGCAGTGCCTCGGTGGCTGCCTCGTCGTAGGCCATGTTTTCTTCCACGAATGAGCCGAGTAGGCGCACGGTCAGTTCGCGTTGCGGTTCGTCTTTGATTTGGCTGCTAATGGTGCGCAATGCCCGGCGGGAGGAGTAGATGTCTTTTTGTGTAACTGTTTTGGAGGCTGTGCCATCGGGATTCCTGATGCTTACCTTGCGGTCGTGGGCATCGCGGAAGAGGGTGCGGTGGTATTCATCGGACAGGATGCCGGTCGCCATGACCTTGACGAGGTTGGTGGTGATTGCAATTTTAAGGGTTTCAATCTGGTTGCTGGGGAAAAGAGCAATCATTTCCGCGGCATCGACGGAAGAGCCGAGCAGGAGGTCGCTCATGGAATTTTCAATGACCTGCTGCTGGTTGGTAGGGGTTGTGGTGAGTTCAAGCAGTCGATCGAATAGCTTTCCAATCACTTTGGTGGCCCGTTGCGCCGGAGCGGGATCGATGGTGAAGACAGGAGAAACTGCGTTTTCAGCCTTGGTTCGGTTCAAGGCGGTTTCGGTTAGATTTTCACACTCGAAGTCGACTGATGCGACGATGGTGGAAGGTACGCTTTGACCTTTAGCAATATCGATATGCCTGACGATGCCGCTGCCAAAGAAAAGCCATGTGACCACTAGCCAGAGCAATAGACCGAGCGTAACGGCCTTATAGGGCGGGTCGGTTTTCCGCTCTGTCTCGGTTTTCCGTTCGGCCATGCCTTTTTGTTTTTTCCTGAAAGGTTTTTTTTTCACGAGAGACTCCGTTGTGGCGGATTAAGAAGAGCGTTTTTTCTGATAGGCTTCAATGACTTTCTGAACGAGGGGATGGCGAACCACATCGCGTTCGGTGAGTTCAACAAATTTCATTCCTTGGATGTTTCGGAGAATGGAGCGGGCTTCGATGAGTCCCGATGTGCTGCGGTTGGGCAGGTCGATCTGGGTGGGGTCGCCTGTGATGGCACACTTGGAATCGAACCCAAGGCGAGTCAGGAACATCAGCATTTGCTGCGGGGTGGTGTTCTGTGCTTCATCGAGAATAATAAAGGCATGGTTGAGCGTCCGTCCGCGCATATAGGCGAGGGGGGCAACTTCGATGATGCCGCGTTCGATGAGATTTTCGATGGTTTCTGCGGGCAGCATATTGTGCAGGGCATCGTAGAGGGGCCTTAGATAGGGGGAGACCTTCTGCTGTATGTCGCCGGGAAGAAAGCCTAGGCTTTCTCCGGCTTCGATGGCCGGGCGCGCGAGAATAATACGGCTGATGTCGTCTTTAAGCAAGGCGGCAACGGCCATGGCCATGGCGAGATAGGTTTTTCCGGTTCCGGCGGGGCCGATGCCGAAGGTGATGGCATGGTTGGCCATGGCGTCGAGGTAGATCTGCTGTCCCAGTGTTTTCGGGAAAACGGCAGATTTGCGAGGGCTGACATCCACCCGGATGCTGGCAAGTTTGGCAAAAACCTGTTCGTCGCCCCGACTGAAGGCATCGTAGGCATAGTTTACGGATTGCGTATCGAGCAAGGTTCGGCTGCGGGCCTCGCGCAGGGCCTCAATGAATCCGGCAATTCGCTGGGCGGGTTCATCCGCGCCTTCGATTCGAATGGCGAGGTCGCGCACAATAAGCTGAAGGCCAAGGTCGCGCTCGATAGTTTCGATCAGTGTTTCGAGTGCCGCACCGGTTTCGCGGGCTTCACTGGCATTATCAAAATGGATGGTGTTTGCATTCATAGCGGGGGAGCGTGGGCAACGACGGGGCGGCCCTTTGGAGAGCGATTTTCATGCCGTTGGGGTAACGGGGTCTATTGTTCGCCTAAGTTCATGGTGCGGAGTTAATGCGATTTTACGGAATGCGTCAAGTCGGTATTCGGCATGCGGCCGCATGCTGCGCCACCCTTTATTTGGATATATTAAATGGGTTGGTATGGATAGTGCTAGTATCTCCGGACTGTTAGTCGAGGTCCAACAACAATGTTAAGGGGTACGAAGTAATGAAGAGTAAACCAATTAAGAATCTACTGATCGCAACCAGTCTGCTGGCTGCCTTTTTCATGGCGGGATGCGCACCGGTGACGGTTTCGAGCATACCGAGCGATGCCAGCCTTTATTATAAAAGCAGTGATAAGCTGGCTGGCTCCACTCCCGCGAAAGTAATGCTATATGCAAACGCACGGGAAGTGGTGGTTCGCAAGGACGGCTATTTTTCCAAAACCGTGCTGTTATCGACGGTTGGACCGAAAGAGATTGAAGTGGAACTGAAACGGCGGGAAAGAGTGTTGCTTCTTAGCGAACCCTCCGGAGCCGAACTTTTTATCGAGGGGCAGGATAAAAAAGTGGGAAGAACCCCGTACTTGATTGACTACGACAAGCCCTATCGTACGTTCGACGTTCGCTCAATAGGTTATGTAAACCAGACGTATACCCTTCCAGAGGATCCTGAAGGCAACTTGGTGGTCCGGCTTGAGCGCGAGGCGAGTGTTATCGTGACGAGCAAGCCCAAGAATGTGGAGATCTACGGTAAGGATGGACAGAGACTAGGTGTGACTCCGTTCGCGGTTCCGGCTGTTAAGAACAACGTAATCGAGCTTCGCAAGGAAGGATACTATGTGCTGGAAGTTTCCGTGGGTCCTGAAACGGAGAGCCCCTTCGTTGTAGAGCTTGAACGTCAACCGATCATCATTGTGTATAGCGAGCCCGAAGACGCCGTCATTGTGCATCGGGGCGTAACGCTGGGCAAAACACCTTTTCGCCAACTGGTGAAGGAAGACATGGATGTTGAAGTTTCCGTGGATCGTTACTACAGCAAGCATATTACAATCGCCCCGGATTCCCCCCGGCAAGTTACGGTTAAACTCGACCCCAAACCCTACATTACGGTTAAGAGCAATCCTGAAGGTGGCGAGCTGTATCGTTCTGGCGGCGTGGAACTGATCGGTAAAATGCCGGTAGAAATCCTCGTGGAAAAAGCGGCCTCCCTCGAAGTCCACAAACCAGGCTACGACATCAAGCAATTTATGCTTTCACCGGATTCCACCCGCGAAGTCACCGTTCCGCTGGTGCAGTCGTTGGCCTCCCTCGAAAAAACGATTCTCATCGACAGCAAGCCGAGTGGAGCCTTGGTCTACCGTCCCGGCGGAGCCGAGCTCATCGGGAAAACCCCCCTCGAGCAGCGCGTACGCAGCGAGCGCACCTTCGAGCTCCAATTGAAAGGTTTTAAAACCAAGATTGTCACCGTTGCGCCGGATTCGGCCAAAAACATTATTTTTGCATTGGCGAAGGATGAATCAGCCGGGAACGTCACGATCAGTGACCCCCTACTGAATACCCCTTCATCCTTTTAGCCTTTGCAAAATCTCCTCCTCCTACAGGAGTCCCCGCCTCGGGGACTCCTTTTTGTTTTGAACTTTTAGAGTTCAAGGCTAATTTATACATCTTGTGAAGCGGGGCTTCTGCAAGGTTCTTTCGCTGGGGATGTCGATTGACTTGAAATGGCCGAATCCCTAGTCTGTGCGGCCAATTTCAAGGAGAAAACCATGAGCGAAGAACTTTCCGGAAACGAGTACCGCCAGCAACGCATCGAAAATATGAATCAGCTTGAAGCCGCCGGGTTTCCCGCCTTCGGGAAAGCATTCGAGCGCACCGCCCGGCTGGATGAATTGCACGCCGACTTTGAGCTGGATAAGCAGATCAAGGCCTGTGGTCGAATTGTGGCGCTTCGCAAGATGGGAAAAATGGCCTTCGCGCACCTCTCCGACGGCTCCGCCCAATTTCAGGTGATGGTGAAAAAGGATCTGATCGGCGACGATAATTTCGATGCCTTCAAGCTGCTCGACCTTGGCGATATTATCGGCGTGGAAGGCGAGCTGTTCATCACCCGCACCGAAGAGAACACCGTGCGCGTTTCTTCCTGGACGCTGCTCTCCAAAGCGTTGCTGCCGCTCCCCGAAAAATTCCACGGTCTCACCGATGTTGAAACCCGCTACCGCCAGCGCTCGCTTGACCTGATTTCCAACCCGGAAGTGATGGATGTCTTTAAAAAACGCACGCAGGTCATACGCGAGATTCGTAACTTCCTCGATGCCCGCAGTTATTTCGAAGTCGAAACCCCCATGCTCCAGCAGATTCCGGGTGGGGCGGCGGCCAAGCCATTCAAGGCGCACTATAATGCGCTCAACGTGGATGTCTTCATGCGCATCGCCCCCGAACTTTATCTAAAACGCCTGG
>JAOZKS010000457.1 GCA_029935255.1 Pontiella sp. | reverse complement strand
ACATGATCATCGACATCTGGACGGATACCAACGACCGCTTGACCAACAAGCTGTTCGATGTGCTCGAAAAGAACGATGACCCGCTCAATAAGCAGTCGGTCAACGAATTGAACCCCGTCTATGTAATGGTCGACTCCGGCGCCCGTGGTAGCCGCCAACAGATTCGGCAGTTGGCCGGCATGCGTGGCCTGATGGCCAAGCCGTCCGGTGAAATTATCGAACGCCCGATTCTCTCGAACTTCCGCGAAGGCCTGTCCGTACTTGAGTACTTCATTAGTACCCACGGTGCTCGCAAAGGCTTGGCCGATACCGCGCTTAAAACAGCGGACTCCGGCTATCTGACCCGTAAGCTCGTCGACGTATCGCACGACATTATCGTCTCCGAAGAAGATTGCCATACCTTGAATGGTATTGAAGTCAGCGCAATCACCGAGGGTGACGACGAACTCGTTCCGCTGTCCCAGCGGATCATCGGACGTTCGGCGGCTGAAGATATCTGCAACCCGCATACCCTCGAAGTACTCGTGGCGGCCGGGGAGTTGATCGATAAGTATTCCGCTCGCAAAGTTGAAAGCTCTGGCGTTGAAACCGTCGTGATCCGCAGTGTTCTGACCTGCGAGTCCCGTCGTGGAATCTGCGCAAACTGCTACGGTAAGAACCTCGCCACCGGTCAGAAAGCCGAGCTCGGCCAACCGGTAGGTATTATTGCCGCCCAGTCCATTGGCGAGCCGGGAACGCAGCTCACGATGCGTACGTTCCACATCGGGGGTACGGCGAGTTCCGTATTTAAGCAACCGAAGGTCATCGCGAAATCGTCTGGTACGATCAAGTATGAAAATGTCCGGTCGGTTAAGGTCGCCGATGAAAATATCGTGCTGAATAAAAACGGAAACATCCTGGTCTTGGACGATGATGGCCGTGAGCTGGAACGCTATGCCATGGTGATCGGTGCTATTGTCTCCGCGGATGATGGCGCAGAAGTGACTGCAGGCGAGACATTTGTCCAGTGGGATCCGTACTCCGTTCCGATTCTTTCCGAGCATGATGGCAAGGTCGAATTCCGCGACTTTATCGAAGGCGTCACGGTACAGAAGGGTGTCGACGAGTCGACCGGTGTCGAAGGGCTGGTTGTGATGGAACATAAGGAAGACCTCCATCCGCAGGTCGTGATCCGCGATAAGAAGGATAAGAATAAGGTCGGCTACTACTCGATTCCGGCGGGTGCCCAGGTGATGATTGCCGAAAAAGACGTTGTCACGGCTGGTTTCACGCTGGCCCGTACGCCGCGTAAGACGGTACGTACGAAAGACATTACCGGTGGTCTGCCGCGTGTGGCCGAGCTTGTTGAGGCCCGTACCCCGAAAGAAGCAGCCGAAATTGCCAAGATTGAAGGAATTGTCGAGCTGGGTGGGATTGCAAAAGGCAAGCGTAAGCTGATTGTTCGCGACTCCGTTACAGGTGCTGAAGAAGAGCACATGATCCCGATGAACAAGCACGTGATTGTATTCCCGGGCGACTTTGTCCATAAAGGCCAGCAGCTGACTGAAGGCCCGATTGTTCCGCAGGAACTCCTTGAAATCTGCGGTCCGCAGGATCTTCAGGAATACTTGGTGAACGAGGTTCAGGCGGTTTACCGTCTCCAAGGGGTAGAGATCAACGACAAGCACATCGAGGTGATTGTTCGCCAGATGCTGCGCAAAGTTAAGATCACGGATCCGGGTGATACCGAGTTTCTGTGGGGTGAACAGGTCGAAAAGCAGAGCTTCCAGGAAGTCAACCAAAAGGCGGTTGCCGAAGGACGCCGTCCGGCGGAAGCCTCCCCGGTATTGCTTGGCATCACGAAAGCGGCCCTCGAAACAGAAAGTTTCATCTCGGCAGCATCGTTCCAGGACACCACCCGAGTTCTTACGAAAGCGGCAACACTTGGAATGGTCGACCAACTTCGCGGTTTCAAAGAAAACGTGATCATGGGTCGGTTGATCCCAGCGGGAACCGGATTCCCGATGTACAAGGACATCAGGCCGGTCAAGCTAGGCGAAGAGATAATGGTCGAAGACCTGCTGGGCGGGGATCCGCTGGCGGTCGAAGAGAAGGATGTGGAGGCCTAGCGGCTTTCAACCCATCACTAAATAAAAGGCGGAGGCTACGGCCCCGCCTTTTTGTTTGTCTGACAAAGCCGACAGGCCCCCGGTCGCTTACATCCGTTGTCCCCTCTGTGGCAAACCTCTACTGGGGCTTCCAAACCTTGACCTTTTTCCATTCGCGGCCCCATTCGAGG
>JAOZKS010000456.1 GCA_029935255.1 Pontiella sp. | reverse complement strand
AGTCAATATGTTGCCGTTACTCAAAGGTGAAATGACCGAGCGCCCGGCGCCCTGGTTTCATGCAAGAATGAGGGCTCGAGTGATTCAAACCGGTAAATATAAAGCCCTTAGGGATGCTCCGAAGGTCAATCGCGGAGAGTTATTTCCCTGGCAGGTTTTTGATCTGGAAAATGATCGTTGTGAAAGCACGGACATCGCCAATCAAGTTCCAGAAATGATTGAGCAATGGAACAAGCAGATCGATGTTTGGGAAGCGGACGCCAAGGCTAGCTTTTCCGGCGAAGATTTCCCCATTAAATACGAGCTGATTAAACTTAAACAATGATAAACCGGCAAGCTTGGCCCCCTGCGCCCCCTGCGCCCCATGCCTGGAATATTAAGTAGGAGAATAACATGAAGAAAAGATTGATCGGATGTGCTTGCCTCGCTTTGTTTGCCGTCACAGCCGTCACAGCCGTCACAGCCGGCGCGGCGGATCAGCGGCCGAATGTGATTCTTATCAATGTGGATAATCACCATAAGGGGTCTTTGGGCTTCTACGGAAATGAGTTTATTGAAACGCCTAATATTGACCGGCTCTTTCAGGAGGGTCTTCGCTTTGAGAACTATACGTGCCCAGGGCGCTGCACCTCTTCGCGGTCGGCACTAATGACCGGACGCTACCATGCACGGAATGGATCCCTTGGGACGGGTAGTGCCTGGGGCCAGATGGTCGAAGGTGTGACAACAATGGGTCATGTCTTTTCTGAAGGAGGATACCAAACGGCTCATTTTGGAAAATGGCACATGGGCGACACGTATCCGCTGCGCCCCGAGGATCGCGGATTTCAGGAATCGTTGAGTATTCATAATGGAGGAACACTGGGCTTCGTCGTTGTTAAACCGGGATATAATTCGTCTAGCCGCACGGCAGCCGCACACCGGTTTCGCCACAATGGCGAGTGGAAGGTGTATGAAGGGTTCCGTACGGATGTTTGGTTTAGCGAGCTGGGTCGTTACCTCTCGGAGACCCGCGACCCCTCGAAGCCCTTTTTTGTTTATCTGGCCACCGTTACAGCGCATGGCCCCTGCTTTGGTCCCAAAGATCTTCAGGATAAGTACAAGGCCAAGTTTGAGTCCCCCGAATTTTCAGAGCTACGTGAAGCCTACGAAAAATCAGTAAAAAATAAAAAACCGACCAAAAAGGGGCAAGCCGTCTCTTATCCGTATGATCATGCGGCGGATATTGCGGGCCTCGATCGTAATATCGGGCGCCTTCTCGATACATTAGATGAGCTGGGATTGGCAGAAAATACAATAGTCGTTTTTGCATCGGACGGAGGCGGCGGCGGATTTTCCACCTTGAAAGGTAATGATCTAAAAGCTGGAGCATCGGGTGTCCCATTGGTTTTTCGTTCACCGAGACTCAAAAACAAGCCAGCGACTTCAAGGCAAGAAGTGGTTGCCAATATTGATCTCCTGCCCACCTTGGCGGATTTATGTGGCCTGACGTTGAGCGAAGAGCATCAAGCCGACCTAGATGGACAGAGCATGGCTTCCTTGCTGGATTGGTCTGGAGCACAACCCTGGAAGCCGCGCACGTATATTAATGATTATCAATCTCAAAAAAGAAATAAAGAAACGAATTATTTAATGATGATGGTGCCTCACGCAGGTTCTACTGTTCAGTTGCCGGGAGGGCAGAGTGTTTCATGGATAGATGGAGTCACAAAGAGTGCCGAAGGACCCGAAACGGTCTCGTTGGCACAGGGGGCCTATGAGCGCTGGTTAGCGCGTGTCTTAGAGATCTTTCCGGTTGGTGCCTTTGGAAAGGTTCATTCCACGTCTCCCACGGGATTTTTGGCTCCTTACCCCATTCTGGATGGTCCTGCTGGAGAAGGGATATTGGGTTATTTCCTGCTCGATGTGGCCGAAGACGGATGGGTCGAAATCGATAGCAATAAGGGGGATCAATATGGGGGTGAGCGCGTGATAAAGCCGACGGGGCCCGTTGCGTTGAGCCTATCTAAAAAGGTGAAGGAGGGTCATTTGCCGGTGGAATTTGATAAGGCGTTAAACGGCTACCGGGTTTTGCCATCCACCTTCAAAGCATTCTATAGCACCGAGGAGCAGGTGGTCACCTTGCCCGCTAAAATCCAATTAGCCAAGGGCCGCTATATGCTTCACCTACATCCTGAAAAGGGCCGCGAGCCGTCGGGCTTACGCGTTGCCTATCAACCTTAAACCTATGAAATGCAGTTAAACCTCCGAATTCGTCGTAACCAACGACAGGCAAGCAT
>JAOZKS010000116.1 GCA_029935255.1 Pontiella sp. | reverse complement strand
CGGTTGCTGCAATGATTCATAATCGGAACGGCCACTACGATGGCGACATCCTCTACTTCCGCTCCGGCGTTTGCCATGGCGAGGCCATGGGGCTCTGGGGGTGGTGGGATAGTCCGTACATGGGTTTCGAGGAACTATGCGAAGGTCGCTTCGAGGGAATCGTCGTTGGCGGGGCCCATGAGGACGTTCTCCGCCGTCCTGAAGTCGCGCAAATCGTTAAGGAAAGGTTCAATGACTAATATGTTGGAATTGGAAAAGAGATGCTCCATGGATCGTGCGGAGCCTCCGCGATTTGCAACGGTTAATCGGTGGATGGCCTATGGATTTGCTCTTTCCCCGGATCAATCGGCACTCAGTTTTCAAGGGGTGGAGGTCGGCTATCGCGAACTCGATGCATTAAGCAACCGGATTGCCAATTATCTGATTGGGCATGGCGTACGGCATGGCGATTGTGTGGGCATGTGCCTTGATCGCTCCAGTGAAATGGTCGCGGTGCTGATCGGCATCCTGAAGGCGGGGGCTGCGTATGTTCCGCTGGATCCAGCATATCCTTCGGATCGTCTTTCAATGATGGTGGAAGATGCTCGCCTGCATTGCCTGCTGTCCCATGCCCGTCATGCCCGTCTTTTTGACCAGGCCATGGTTTGGGAAAATATAATAGACGAGATTGCGGCGGAGTCTCCGGCCCCGTCCGGAGTCGAAGTTGGTCCCGAAAGCGTGGCCTATGTGATTTTCACTTCGGGTTCGACGGGCCGTCCGAAAGGGGTTGCCATGCCGCATCGGGCGCTGGCCAATTTGATCGAGTGGCAGCTGGAGCGGGATACGTTTAAGCCGGGGGCGAGAGTGCTTCAATATACAAGCATCAGCTTTGATGTGTCGTTCCAGGAAATGATCACAACCCTCGTTTCGGGCGGGACGCTTTATTTGATGGGTAACGAGGATCGCAGGGATCCGCGCAAACTGCTCCGGCAACTCGTCGACCAACGCATCGAGCGCCTGTTCCTTCCCTATGTGGCCATGCGTAGCATGATCGAGGCGGCGCATATGATCGAAACCTATCCTGTGTTTTTGAAGGAAACCATCACGGCGGGAGAACAACTGCGTGTTGATGATCCGGTCCGGGCGTTTTTCAAAAAGATGGAAGGGGCCTCGCTCGACAACCAGTATGGACCTTCCGAGACGCATGTGATCACGGCCCAACTGCTTGAAGGCAATCCCGACGACTGGCCGGATCTCCCAAGCATTGGCACCCCGTTGAAGAATTGCGGAGCCTTCATTCTCGATGGAAACATGAAGCCGGTTGCCGATGGCGAAACGGGCGAGCTCTATCTGGCGGGCCGCAATTTGGCGCAGGGCTATATCCATCGGGAAGACCTCACGAAGAATGTTTTCATCCGCAACCCGCTCGATGAATCCGGAACATCGTTGCTTTATAAAACCGGCGACCTTGCGTCGTACAATCCCGATGGAACAATTGCGTTTCTCGGCCGGCGCGACCACCAGATCAAGGTGCGGGGACACCGGGTCGAGCCTGGCGAAATCAACAATGCGGTATCGGCTTTTCCTGGCATTGGGCAATGCCTCACGCACCTGATCGGGGAAGCTGGCGGGGTTTCGCAACTGGCGACCTACTACACCGACAAAAGCGGCGCGGGCATTGATGGGTCGGCTTTGCGGGAGCATCTGGAAAAAAAACTTCCGGAATACATGGTGCCCGCCTTTCTGATCGAAATTTCCGGAGTGCCCTATACCCCAAGCGGCAAGGTCGACCTCAAGGCATTGCCGAAGCCCTCGGTGGGCAATAGCCTATATGCGGACGAGGAGGTTCGCTACAATACCGACATCGAAAAGGGGTTGGCTGTCATTTGGAGCGAATTGCTCGGGCTTGACGGAATCCCTTCTTCGGCCGATTTCTTTGAATTGGGCGGCGACTCGTTGCGGGCAGTAACGCTGTTTCTCCGGATCCAACAGCAGTTCGATGTCGACCTGCCGCTATCGACTTTGTTGCAGTCCTCAACCCTTGGGGCATTGGCGCGGCAAATCGCGGATAAGGGAGAAAACAGCGATTTCTCCGGTTGCCGTTCTTTAAGGTTGATCCAGCGAGGGGCGGATGGGGTCGTGCCTATTTTCCTGGTTCATGGCGGAGACGGACAGGTTCTGTTGTTTGGGGAATTCGCAAAGAACCTCGGAGCGGATCAGCCCGTCTACGGCTTCCAATGGACAGGCTTGGATGGCGGACGAGGCGAGGCCAGCGTAAGGAAAATGGCGGAAGCCTATACGAGAGAGTTGCTGGAGCATTTCCCGGAAGGATCCATTCGGATGGGGGGGTATTGTTTGGGCGGTCTGATTGCGATTGAGATGGTTCATCTGTTGCGGAATACCGGGGTCGAGGTTCTGGAGCCCTTGATTGTGATTGATTCTCCAAACCTTCAGGCGAAAGCGTACACTCCAAGGAGTCCGTGTGCGACAAGGTCTGCGATGGCGGAATTTGAGCGTGTTCGTGCCGAGCTCGCCCGACAAAACATACTGAAGGATACCAGGATACATTCGGTTTACGTTCCGCAGGATGCTCCATCGGGTGCAATAGGCTGGTTGAAGAGGTCGTATCCGTATTCCTTGGTGCGGGAGGCAAGAACCCATGCGAGATTGAAAAAGTTGTCGAAGCAGGCTTTGAAAGGAAACACGGTTCCCTATTCTTCGAGAGGTTGGTATGGTGGGCAAACGGCCGTGAAGGCTGCACGGAATCATAAGAGTAGGGGCTTTAAAGGAGCGGTTCTTTATTTGCGGTCGGGGCTTTGCCACGGAGCCGAAATGCTGCTTTCCGGTTGGTGGACTAGTTTGTATCTGGGGTTCGATGAGCTGTGCGAAGGAGAGTTTGATGGCCATGTCCTCGGCGGCGGGCACGATGAAATTCTTAAACGTCCCGAAGTTGCCGAAATTGTGAAGAAGGCGATTGAAAACTAAGGAATCCAGAGGGTTGAAGACGGTATCCAGACTTGCGTTGGTGGCTTATCTGCTGGGGTTGGCCTATTTTGCCTTTAGGCCGTTTGTCCCTGTTGCGGGCCTTGCCCGCACAAAGAATGGGGAGTTCCGTGCAGGATTGCCGATGGAGGATCGAAAGGGTTCTTCAAGGCTTCGGGAGAGTCTGGCCAATGCCCGCCAAATGTCGCTCGAAGTCCTCCTTCAGACGGAGTCGCTGGATCAAGGGGGGGCCGCACGCATTATTTCGTTTTCACAACATTCGATGTGCCGGAACTTTACGCTGGGGCAGAGCGGCAACGGACTCTCCTTCCGCTTGCGCACCACTGAAACCGATCTAAACGGCATGGTTCCCTGCTTATTGGTTCCCAAAGTGTTCGATGCCCGGAACCCACAGCATCTGGTCATCGTGTATGATGGCGAAAAGGTAAGGCTCTATGTCGATGGCATGCTGCATGCCGGAGAGATCGAGTTGTCTGGAAGCTTTTCAAACTGGGGGCGCAACCATCTGTTGACCATTGGCTCCGAGGTGTCTGGAGAGCACCCATGGAACGGAACGGTTGAACACTTTTCCATCTATGGCCGCGCGCTCGATGCCAGTGAGGTCGCGGTATTGGGCGAGGGGAATACGGTTCCCGGTGCGGTGTATGAGTTCCGGGGAGAGGAAGGCGAAGGGCAGGGAATGCAACCTCTTAAATACCGGAACCTCTTTGTTTGGGCCGATTCGGGAATCAATCTGGGCGATCGCATCGTGAACACAGTGGGCTTTATTCCCCTCGCACCATTGGTCTGGTTCGTGCTTCCCGGGCGCCTGAAAAAACGACGGTTTATTACGGCGGTGTTATTGCCTGTTCTGCTTGGCCTTGTGGTAAGCGGTACGATAGAATTTTCCCAACGTAGCATCGAAGGGCGTGTACCTTGCCTGACTGATTTGGTATATAACGTGCTCGGATCGTTGATCGGCGGCGGATTGCTTGGGTTGGGATTAATGATGTGCAAAACAGATAACGAGGGTAGATGAATGAAAGCGGTTATTCTTGCAGGGGGATACGGCACGCGAATCAGCGAAGAGAGCTCGGTCAGGCCAAAGCCCATGGTGGAGATCGGCTCCGAGCCGATCCTGTGGCATATCATGAAAATCTATGCCGCGCACGGTATCACCGACTTCATCGTCGCCTGCGGGTACAAGGGCGATATGATCAAGGAATATTTCTCCAAGATGTATGTTAATGAGTCGGATGTAACGTTCGACCTCGCCAATAATGCGCTGGAAATTCACCATTCGCGCGTCGAACCTTGGCGAGTGACCTGTGTGGATACGGGGATCGAAAGCATGACGGGCGGACGTATGCGTCGAGTGCGGCAGTATCTGGGCGATGAAACGTTCTGTATGACCTACGGGGACGGGGTTTGCGATATCGATATAACCGCAGAACTGGAATTCCACAGGAAAGCGGGGCTGTTGGCCACGATGGGCGCGATCAAGCCGCCGGGAAGATTTGGCGCTTTCACGCTACAGCCCGAAGATCGGATCGTGCAGGATTTCTGTGAAAAACCGGATGGAGATGGGGCCTGGATCAACGGCGGATTCTTTGTGTTGGAGCCCAAGGTTCTGGAGTACATTGAATCCGACTCGATACCGTGGGAACTGGATCCTCTTCAGCAGTTGGCCTCCGAAGGGCAGCTCGGCGCGTTCCGCCATACCGGATTCTGGCAGCCGATGGATACGTTGCGCGACAAGCATGTGTTGGAAGAGCTATGGGCTACCGGCAAAGCCCCCTGGAAAGTGTGGAAGGATTAAATCATGAGCGCGAAACTGCAACAACCTGAATGGGTATACATGAATGGTCGGTTGACCCCGTGGAACGATGCCACGCTGCACATCGGCACGGAAGCCGTAACCCGCAGCCTGAACGTGTTCGAGGGCCTCAAAGGCTATTGGCAAACAGACGGCCGTTTCGGGATCGTCTTCATGCGGCGGCACTACGAACGCCTGCTCCGTTCCGCCAAACTGTTGCACCTGCCCTGCCCATGGAGCTACGAGGAATACGAATCCGCCGTGCACGAACTGCTCGGAGCGCTGTTGACTACGGAACAGGACATGTGGGCGCGCGTCACCCTGTTCGGCATCGAAGGCCACTGGGGCATGGATACGGTTTCCGACATGGTGGTCACAGCCTACAACCAGCAGAAAGTCCGCCCGCAGCCGACCCGGATTGGAGTAAGTTCATGGCAGCGCAGCGGAGACAACGCTCTTCCGTATCGCGTAAAAACGGGAGCGAACTACGAGGTCGGCCGGCTGGCTCGCATCGAGGGAGCCCGCCTAGGCTATTCCGACATGATTCTTTTGAATTCCGCCGGCCGGGTCTCCGAGGCGACCGCCTCATGTATCGTCATGGTGCGCGACGGCGTCATCTACACCGCCCCGCATACGGAAGGTTCGCTCGAAAGTGTAACCCTCGATTTTGTAGAGGAGCTCTCCAAATCGCTAGGCTATGAATTCATCCGGCGCCCGATCGACCGCACCGAACTATTGATTGCCGACGAAGTGGCTCTGGTCGGTTCCTTGGCGGAACTGGTGCCGGTCGAGGAAATCGATGGGTTTGAGATCAATGCGCAAGGCGCAGTTCTTTCCGCCGTGCGCGACAAGTTTTTCGCCACGGTGCGCGGTGAGGATACCGACCTCGATACCGAGTTCTCGTTTGTTCCCGCAGAAAAGATTCGCAGCCTGAACTAGCAACGCCCGCATGACTGAACCCAAATCTATTGACATGCTTCGCCTGATCGAGCGGCTCTATCCCATTTGCCGCAGCATCACCGGCGACGGCGTTCGCGAAACCCTGCGGATTCTTCAGGAGCATGCCCCGCTGGAAATCCACGAGGTGCCCTCCGGAACACCGGTCTTTGATTGGACGGTGCCGGAAGAGTGGAACATCCGCGACGGCTGGATCAAAAACCCTTCGGGCGAAAAGATCGTCGATTTCCAGCAACTCAACCTGCATGTGCTCAACTACAGCGAGCCGGTCCACAAAAAGGTTGGCCTGGACGAGCTGAAAGAACATCTTTTCACCCTGCCGGATCATCCGGACTGGGTGCCCTACAGAACCTCGTACCACAACCGCAATTGGGGATTCTGCATGGAGCACCGCCTCTTCCAATCCTTGGAAGAGGGGGAATACGAGGTATGTATCGATGCCACGCTTGAACCGGGGTCGCTAACCTATGGCGAGTTGCTCATCAAGGGGCGAACCGACGAGGAAGTGCTTTTTGTCACCCATATCTGCCACCCGTCGCTTTGCAACGACAACCTTTCCGGAATCGCGGTGGCCACTTCCCTCGCGCAAAAACTCGCCGCGCAGAACCTCCACCATTCCTACCGCTTCCTTTTCCTTCCCGCCACGATCGGCGCCATCACATGGCTGAGCCGGAACCAGGATAAGCTCGACCGGATTAAGCATGGCCTCGTCCTCTGTCTGCTGGGCGACCGCTCAACGTTCCACTACAAGAAAAGTCGGAAAGGCGATGCTGGAATCGACCGCATTGTCCGGCGCGTTTTGGAAAAATCAGGAAAGCCTTTCGAGACCTTGGAATTCTATCCCTATGGCTACGACGAACGGCAATTCTGTTCGCCGGCCTTCGACCTTCCCGTGGGCCGCTTGTCCCGTTCCGTGCATGGCGAATTTCCGGAATACCACTCTTCGGCGGACAATCTGGAATTCGTGAGCGAAGAATCCCTTAAGGAATCCTTGGCCTTCCTCGGGCAGCTGGTCGAGCAGATCGAGGGCGAGGAAGTCTACATCAACCTGAAGCCCGAATGCGAACCGCAGCTGGGGCGGCGCGGCCTGTTCAAGGCCATTGGCGGCCAGAGCGATACCAAGGATTTCCAGATGGCGTTGCTGTGGATCCTCAACCTGTCCGACGGAAGCCATTCGCTCGACGATATTGCCGAGCGCTCCGAACTCGATCCGGCGATTTTGCGCAAAGCCGTCGATGAACTTTTGAAAACCGACCTATTGGGAGAAACCAGATGAAGTGCCACCATTGCGAAACAGAACTGCAGCAGGTCTTTTTGGATCTGGGCTTTGCCCCGCCATCCAATTCCTATCTAACGGAAGAGCAGCTGCGGAAATCCGAAAAGACCTATCCCCTCAAGCTGTATGTCTGCGACCATTGCTGGCTGGTGCAGACGGAGGACAACGACAGCGGAGAAGAGCTGTTCCACGACGACTATGCCTACTTTTCCTCCGTTTCCTCCATGCTGCTCAATCACGCGAAACACTATTGCGGAATGATCACCGAACGGCTGGCGCTGGCGCAGGATAGCTTTGTGGTGGAGGTGGCCTCCAACGACGGCTACCTGCTGCGCAACTTGGTCGAATCCGGCGTTCCGTGTCTTGGCATCGAACCCACCGCCGGAACCGCCGAGGTGGCGGCGGGATTGGGCATTCCCCAACTCGGCGAGTTTTTCGGCGAAGCACTGGGAAAGCGGCTGGCGGCGGAGGGTAGGCTTGCCGACCTGATGATCGGCAACAATGTCTATGCCCACGTTCCGGACATCAACGACTTTACGCGCGGCTTCAAGCATGCGCTGAAGCCCGAGGGAACCGTTACGCTGGAGTTCCCGCACCTGCTCTCGCTGATGACGTTCAACCAGTTCGACACCGTCTACCACGA
>JAOZKS010000455.1 GCA_029935255.1 Pontiella sp. | reverse complement strand
ATCGCCCAGAATCTCGGTGAGATTAACCCTGATATTCGCCTGCCGATCGTCTTCATCGGAAATGGCTGCGCCATTGATGGGCGACTCTCCAACCTTTGGAAAAATAATGGCGGTTTCCGGACAGATGCGCGCACAGGCCGGGCAGTTGTTTTTGCAACTCTCAGGATGGGCTACCACCACTCGGCCCGCTGTGTCCTTTTCATAAACCCCGAACAGGCAAAAGTCGAAGCACTGCCCGCAGCTCGTACACCGATCGTAGTCGAGCACGGGATACCAGGCGGGGTTGGTTTGGAGTGAAGGGGTATTGGCGTGCGGGAGTGGGGGGACGCGATGATTGTGGATTTCCACCGACTCGGGAAGCGGATGGCCTGAAAACTCAAAAAGGGCGCGGATGGCTCGGGGATGGCAGGCGTGTATCTCTGAAAACCCCGTTCCAAGGAGTGGGTCTTTTTCGGCCGCAGCGCGGCAGAGATCGGGGATTACAACGGTCTCTTCTGATGCAACGAGACTGGAAAGATTGCTGTCTGCTGGCGCAATCACGTCTACATTCAACAGCCTCCGCTCGGTGCACTGACAAATGAGAATGGATTTATTTACGGACATCGATAGCGACGAGCTTCCCTTTGTCATTACGGCAATAGACCCTGCCGTTGGCCAGCACGGGCGGGGTCCAGCATAGTTGGGTTAACCCCGTTTCCAACGTCGCGATTTCGCTGTATTTTTCGGGAGAGGCCTTTGCGAAGTAGAGCGTGCCTTTTTCGCCTAGAACAATCAGCTTTCCGTCGGAAGCGATGAGCGAGCCAAAACCAATGGGCATGTTCCATTTCTCGGAACCATCTTTGGCATCCACGCAACGAAGGAACCCCTTCTTCTTGGTCTGTCCATCAACGCCATAGATATAGCCGTCGATATAAACACTGCTGCTAAACTGATTTTGCATGATTTCACTTTCCCAAATCGGCTCAAGTTTCCCTGCGGAAAAGTCAAACATGGCGCACCCGTGTTTGTAGCCGGAGGAGATAAAAATCCGGTCGCCGAGAATCAGTGGGTCGGCACCATTGATGTCGTATTTCGTTTCCCAACCATACGAAGCAATTTTTCGCCCGGTGGCCACCTCGACAATCTGGAGGCCGGGGGTCGAAAAGATCGCGGCGCAGCGTGTTCCCTTGTGGTCGAAAACAACGGGAGAGGCATAGCTCGGCTTACCTTCGCTTTTCCAGACCACAACCCCGGAATCTTTATTCAGAGCCACTCCGGCATCGCCAACGTTCAGCAAGAGCAGGTTGCCCTCAATAACGGCAGACGAAGCTATGCCCCAGCGAATGTTTTCGTTTCCGGTCTGGTCGAGCACCTCGGTCTGCCACTTGACGGCGCCCGATTCGGCGGCGAAGCAAATCACCTTTCCCGCACGGCTAACCGTGTAGAGATCCTCTCCATCGATCACAGGGGTCGCACGCGGCCCTTTAAACTTTCCGGTTTCGCAGGAATAGGTGTGCTTCCATCGTGTTTCGCCCGTTTCGGTATCAAGGCAGAAAACCGTATCCGTACCCACCTTCTCCGCTCCGGGCTCGTGTCCCATGGTATAGAGCCTGCCCTCTTTGACGCTGACGGACGAGTAGCCGACACCAAGGTCTTTTTCCCACCGCTTGTTCGCCGCACTCGGATTCCATCCGCTTTCTCGGGAAATCCCATTTGCCGTCGGTCCGCGCCACGCATGCCAATCGTCACAATATCCATCACCGGCAATCGCAGCCGCCACCATGCCCCATAGCCACTTACTCACAACGACCTCCTGATTTGATGCCTGTTTCTACAACAAAAACGTAAACACTGCAAAAAGAACGCTTCCCAGCCTCATAAACAGGACAGTTTCCAAAACTTTAAAACCTATCGCATGGGCATCCTTTTCTTCTGCGAAAAACTGGCTCTTCTCGGATGTGCGTTTTTTGAGAGATATTTTGAGGGTTGAGGCAATGTTTAAAGGGAATTGGATTGAGTCCAATTTTTCTTCCGAAGGAAGAATACATGTCATACGCCGGAAGCTGATAGAGCGAGCATGAAATATCACATATAAGTACCTGAAGGGTCGAAGCGAAGCGGAGTTATGCTGTGATATTTATTGCGCGGGAGAGAAGGTTCCGATATCCCAAGAAATCGAGTCACCGCCGCGATCTTCAAAAGACAGAAATCACACCGCCCCGAAAACCCGCTTAAACGGGACTGGCTCGAATGGCACTAAGTTAAGGGTTTTTAGAATTCGATTTTGGCGGCACGTAAACCTC
>JAOZKS010000115.1 GCA_029935255.1 Pontiella sp. | reverse complement strand
TGAGCGAATATCCGTGCGTCATTATTCCGCTGCACACCCAGCACTATGTGCTATTGCAGCGCAGCCTGATCTACACCGCCCTCACGCGCGCCAAGAAACTGGTGATTGTGCTGGGGACCAAAAAAGCGCTCAGTCTTGCCGTTTCCCGCTCCGAATCGAGAGAGCGAACAACCACGTTGTCTGAGCGCCTGAAGGAATATATTTAATCAGGAAATAGGCGAGTCGGTTTTTTCGACCGGCTTGATCGGTGTTCTTTCGAGATGCCAGATGTCGTCGCAATAGTCCTGGATGGAACGGTCGGATGAGAACCAACCCATGCGGGCCACATTGAGAATGGCTTTTTCCGCCCAAGCCGCTTCATCGACGTAGAGGGCGCTGATCTTTGCCTGGCATTCGACATATTGTTCAAAGTCGGCTAGGTAGAAATAATGGTCGCCATGCTCGGTAAGGTCGTTGTAGAGATCCTTAAACAGGTCGGGCTGGGTGGGGTCGAACAGGTTGTCGCGAATGGCTTCGAGCACCTTTTGAAGATCCTCGCATTTATCCATGTACGACCATGGGTTGTAGCCCTTCTTGCGTAGTTCTTCGAGCTCTTCGGTGCGGTGGCCGAAGATGAAGATGTTGTCTTCACCCACGTGCTGGGCAATCTCGATGTTGGCACCATCCC
Organism: Pontiella sp.; assembly: GCA_029935255.1. Classification (GTDB taxonomy): domain Bacteria; phylum Verrucomicrobiota; class Kiritimatiellia; order Kiritimatiellales; family Pontiellaceae; genus Pontiella. Next base: position 6,996 of record JAOZKS010000115.1, on the reverse strand, counting down.
AGGTGCCAACGGTAAGTGCGCCGTTGAGCGAGAGCTTCATGTTTCCAGTGCCGGATGCTTCAAGACCTGCGGTGGAGATTTGTTCGGAGACATCGGCTGCGGGAATAATTTTCTCGGCCAGCGATACGTTGTAGTCCGGCAGGAATACCACTTTGATCCGCCCGGCCACATCGACATCTTGGTTGATGACCTCGCCGAGTGTATTGATCAGTTTGATCACTGACTTGGCGGTCAGATAGGCCGGGGCGGCTTTCGCGGCAAAAATGAAGGTGCGCGGCTGCATCTTGATCTTGGGGTTTTCCTTGATCTGTAAGTAGAGATGGATGATGTGCATGGCATCAAGCAGTTGGCGTTTGTACATATGCAGGCGTTTGATCTGCACATCGAAGATCGAGTTGGGACTGACCACTTCTCCGGTAAGCTCCTGAATGGTTTTGCAGAGCTCGATCTTGTTCTCTTTCTTGATTTCCATGAAGCGTTTCTGGACGCTCTTGTCCTTGGCAAACTTTTCGAATTGCTCCAGCAGGCTCAGGTCTTTCTTCCACTCCTCGCCGATTTGATCGGTGAGGAGCTGGGAGAGTTTCGTGTTCGATTTGAGCAACCAGCGACGATGGGTGATGCCGTTGGTTACATTGCAAAACTTTCCGGGATAGATTTTATCGAACTCCGGCATGGTATTTTTGCGAAGCAGCTCGGAGTGCAGTGCGGATACGCCGTTTACCTTATTGCTGGCCACCACGCAGAGGTTGGCCATGCGAATCTGCTTGTGCGAACCCTCTTCGATCAGTGACACCTTGCGCATCATATCGCCATCGCCCGGGAAGGCGATCTCGACCTTCTGGAGGAAGCGGTGGTTGATTTCGAATATAATCTGGGTGTGGCGCGGGAGCACGCGCTGCATCAGGTCGACGGTCCACTTTTCAAGCGCCTCGGCGAGCAAGGTGTGGTTGGTGTAGCAGAAGGTGTTCACGGTGATGTCCCAGGCCTTTGTCCAGGGGATTTTTTCTTCGTCGTGAAGGACGCGCATGAGTTCGACCACCGCAAGCGTCGGGTGGGTGTCGTTAAGTTGGATCACGTTCTTTTCGGCAAACTGATCGAAGGAGGAGTGCGTTTTTTTGTAGCGGCGGATGATGTCGCGCACGGAGCAGGAGGCCAGGAAATATTCCTGAATCAGACGGAGCTCTTTTCCGGCATAGGTGTAGTCGGACGGATAGAGAACCTTCGTGACGTTTTCCGCCCAGTTCTTTTCCTCAACGGCACGCACATAGTCGCCTTGGTTGAAGACATCGAGACGGAACCCTTCGGCGGGCTGTGATTTCCACAGACGCAGCATATTCACGGTGTTGACATCGTATCCGATGATCGGGACATCGTAGGGGACGGCCTCGAACATTTCCCAGCCTTCCCAGACATCCTCCGTTCCGCGACCGGGAACAAAATTCTTTTTGACACGGCCATAGACACAGACGGGCAGGGTGTATTCCGGGCGGATGAGTTCCCATGGATAGCCCAGTGCCAACCATTCGTCGGGGCGCTCGCGCTGCCAGCCGTTGTCGAATTCCTGCCGGAAGATGCCATGCTCGTAGCGGATGCCGTAGCCAAAGGCGGGAAGTTCCTTGGTGGCCAGCGAGTCGAGGTAGCATGCGGCAAGACGCCCGAGGCCGCCATTGCCCAGACCTGCCTCGACATCGAGTTCGAGAATCTCTTTCGTGGTAATGTCGAGTGCTTTGAGCGCTTCGCAGGCGACATCGGTAATGCCGAGCGCAAGCACGTTGTTTTCGCACATTTTACCGATGAGGTATTCCATTGAAAGATAGTTTACACGCCGGACATCTTCTTCGAGGTATTGGCGCTGGGTGGCAATGAATCCATCCACGGCCATATCCCGAACGGCATGGGAAAAACACCACATCTTATCGAATGTTGTGGCGGCATTGATGTCTTTTCCTCGGCTATATTTGAGGTGAAAAAAAGCTCTTTTAGCCAGTGATTCTGCGGTGATATTATTTTTAAAATTGGTCATTATTTAAAATCCTATTCGTTATGCCTTCAAAAGAGGCTCCCTACTTAGCCCAGAGAAAGATATGATGCAAGCCCTAGCAACGGATAATAATGGGATCACGTTTCAAGGGTTAGAAGAAGCATTTTCCATGGGAGCCCGGCAGAAAAACCTCCAAGGCCGCCATGGGCCCCCTTGACTCGGTGGCAGGGGATGAATAGTGGAACCGGATTGTGCCCGCAGGCACTGCCGACCGCACGTACTGCTTTGGGCCGACCTATGGCTTCTGCAAGTTCTCCGTAGGTTCGTGTTTCTCCTGCCGAGATCTTGGAAATCTCCATCCAGACGTATTGCTGGAACTCGGTGCCTTGGGTTTTTCTAAGCGCAGGAACCTTCGCGTTTTTCCCGGAAAGAACAGCGGTGACGAATCGTGAGACAGGATCGTTTTCCGCATCCGTAATTGCAAAAGGCGGATTAGGCTGGGTGGGCAGAAAAGGGAGCGTGCAACCGGCCACCTTGCCGTCGAGGAGTTTGATTTCGATGGAGCCCCATGTGGTCTCGATTTTCATGGTGGGTGGACGGCATGCCCGTATCGATTCTACTGCTTTGGAATAATGAGGGTTTGCCCAACGCGCAGATCGCTGGGACTCTTCATGCGGTCTTTGTTGGCTTGGTAGATGGCTTCGTAATCGCTGTTTCCATAGAAGTGCTGGGCGATCTTCGTGAGGCTGTCGCCGGAAACAACGGTATAGATCTGATGGGCGGCCTTGGGCGGACTGACGGGTTTGGCGGTTTTCGGAATCGTTTGGGTAACCGTGGGTTGTTGGACGGGCTGCGAGGTTTTGGCGGGGGATTTTTGCAGGGGTTTGGTTCCTGTCGCAAGTTGTCGCTTTAGCTCCGCATTTTCCTGAAGAAGCCGATCCCTTTCCTGAATGGCCTGGAAGGCTCCGGACTGGGTGAGAATGGCTTTGGCCAGATCCATTTGAACCTCTTGAACCTGCTCATTAATGAAGGCGGCTTTTTCGGAGTCGGGGCGAAGTTCGAGATAGTGTTTGTAGTAGTAGATCGCGCTGATGTAGTCCGGTTTATGCTGGTGGTAGATGGAGGCTAGTTCGAGATAGGGGCGCGCCATTTGCGGTTTGTTTTCAATGGCCTGCTTGAAGGCGGCTTCGGCCTTGTCCCAGTCCTTGATATCTACATAGGCCTGTCCTTGTTGGATCAGCGGATTGCGTTCCTCTTTCTGATCGAGGGTTTGGGTGTCTTTCTCGCAGCCGAGAAGTGCGAGAAGAGTGATGCATAGCGGGATATGAATGAAGCGCATGGTTTGTCTTCCTTGTTATTGGGTTTGGTTCTTGGAAATATAACTTGTTGCTGCGACGAATCCCGAACTAAATTTCTCGGAGATTTCTCCGTTTGCTTCGCGTAGAAGAAACATTGCCTCAACTCCGGCTTGTTCCTCCACCCAGGCAAGGCCATCGGTTGCGCCCATCACAAACAATGCGGTGGCCATGCCGTCCGCATCCATGCAGCGGGTGGCCACGACCGTTACGCTGGCGGTATCGGAACGTACGGCATGGCCGGAGCGTGGATCGATGATGTGGGAATAGGTCACGCCCTCTTCAATAAGATAGTTGCGGTAGTCGCCTGAAGTCGCTGTTGCTCCATGGGTGAGGTTCAGGATGCCTTGGAGACGGGTATCCATTGGGTTGGTCGTCGGAAACTGGATGCCGATCCGCCACGGGACACCATCCGGGTTATGGCCGCGTACCACCACCTCGCCACCGATTTCAACAAACCAGTTTTGATAGCCTTCCTCGGTGAGCAGGCGGGCGATGGCGTCGACACCATATCCTTTAGCGATGGCGTTGAGATCAAGCTGGATTTCCGGGATGGATTTCCAGAGGTTGGAAGAGGTGTCGAATCGGATTTTTTCCCAACCGGTTTTTGCGCGGATGGTTGCGATGTCGGTATCGGAAGGCACGGCTTGTTCCTCGGCATCACTGCCGAATCCCCACAGGTTCAGTAACGGATTAAGTGTGGGGTCGAACGCGCCGTGGGTGGATTCGCTTAGTTTCAGCGCCCGCAGAACAACGAGAGCAAATGCATCGGAGAGGGGGAAGGGGCCCGCTTCTTCCGAAGCATTGAATTTCGAGATTTCGCTCGTCGGCTCCCAAGTGGACATTTGCAGGCTAATGGCGGCGAGTTCCGTTTCGATCTTTTTTGTAAGGTTGCTCAGTGCGCTCTTTTTTATCTTCCCGGAAATCTTGACGCTGTACGACGTGCCCATCGTTCCTCCCCGGCACGCCGGATTGAGTACGGTGGAGAAACGCAGGACTCCGCCCACGCCTAAGAACAAGACCAAGGCGAGGCCGATGAAGTTTCGAATGATCTGCTGGCGGGTCATCAGACCTTGGCAACCATCTCTATTTCCACCAACGACCCCAAAGGTAGGCCGGCCACCTGAATGGTCGAGCGCGCCGGAGCGCTATCCTCTCCGAAATATTCGGCGTAGATGGTGTTCAGCACGGGGAAGTCGGCCATGTCGGTCAGAAATACAGTGGTTTTGATGGCATCATCGAGTGTGCTGTCAGCGGCTTCGATCACACTTTTAAGGTTTTCCAGAACCTGGATGCTTTGTTCGCGGATGCCGCCGGAAACCATTTTTCCGGTTTTGGGATCGATGGGAATCTGACCGGAGGTGTAGAGCAGGTGTCCACTCTTGATCGCCTGGTTATAGGGGCCGATGGGTGCAGGTGCGGTTTCGGTGTTGATAATCTTTTTCATCGCGTATCCTCGGGTTGGGATTGATCTTTGGCAATTGATTTCAAGAGCATAGATAGACATGCCTGCGCTGGCTTTTCAAGCTCTTCGGAGTCGAGAATTCCCACGCAGTACTGAAAGACAAGAGGGGATCTTTCGCAGTTGCTACGCAACGACCACAGTGCCGACTGAAAGACGGCTTCGAGCATGCCGGTGCGTTGGGCTTCCGGGGTTTCAGGGTCGAACTCCCCAGACTTGATTCGGTCAAGTGTGCCGATATGCTCGCTCAGGCTGAGCGAGGTGACGAGCTGCCGGATCGGTTGGATTCGGCCTGTGGCGAAATATTCAGCCCAGAGCATGTCGAGTTGCTTACCCATCGTGATTTCAGCGTAGGGGTCGGGGATCCGCCCGGCGTTCATGATTTGCTTGAACGTCTTAAGATCGCTCGACATTTTCGGCAGCTCATCGGTCCGATCCATCAGAGCCAAAACCATAATGATGTCTTTCTGCTGTTTGAACGTTCCCCCGTGAAAGGCATCGAGCAGGTGGGGGATTAGGAAATCATTATTTTCAAAGACCGTCTTGAAAAACCAGATGGCCGACCAGATAGGCTCGCTGTCTTCGTTGAAAAAGGAGTGGTTCGTTTGTAGAAAGGCAGAAAGGGCATGGGAAGGATTTGGAGCGGATGCGTAGTTGTAAAACAAGCTTTCGCGTTCCTCTTCTGAAAGGGGTTCAATCGAGAACTTCTTTTGTTCAATCGTAACGCTTTCCCGGTTGGTCTGGCTGGAGATATGGTCGTATGCGATGACGTTGATTGTGTAGTCGCCGTACGGATCTTCGGGGTCGAAGAAGATGCGCAGCACAGCGCGTGCAGCCAGTAGGTTGGGGGGCGAGGCTTTACCATCGTGGCCAACGCATTTTTTCATGGCCTCGTCCGTGGAGCCATCAGGGCGGATGATTTCAATATCATAGGTGATTTTTGATTGACCGTTTCTATCGATGCCATAGTTCTTGAAGAAAGGGATAATGTTGAAATATTCACCTTTGGCGACGCTCGAAACGAGACTGAGTTGGGGGGTGAACTCCGCCGGGACGGCATACCACCAGTCCAGTGAGGGATCCTGCCGTGTTGGTGAAATCATGAAATCAAATGGTTCGGCGCGGGCACTTGCGGCTAGCATGATTATGACGGATAGGGCGGTGATTTTCATTGTTTTTCCAGTTCCTCGATAATTTCCGGGAAAAGGGGTCAGTCCGATATATTGGTATTTTTTAACTTCCGCATGATTGGATCAACCTGCTTTCCGCCCTCGCCCACCTGCTTCAGCAAGGCGGAAAAATTGGTGGCCTTGCCCATTTGGAGATGTTGTTTGATCCATTCATTGGTAACACAGGTTCGTTTGCGAATAAGCCATGCTAGACAGCATTTTTCCATGCAATTCTTCTTCATGCTCTCCAGCGCAGGATCGTCCAGTCCCAGTGCTTCAAGACCTGCCTCCAGTATCTTCCCGGCTTCTTGATTGTCATGCAGTCGGGTCTCCTCGCCATCGAACGATTCGCGCTTACCCTTGACCCCGATCACCCCGTCGAGCTTGTCGAGCAACTCGTCCCGGAATCCATCGCTTCCGAAGAACCATCCCCGGCGGATTCGATTTCTGCTGTCGTCGGTCTCCATCGGATTATCGCTACCGGCTATTTCGGCAGCCCGCTTCTGCATGGCCCGTCGAAACCCGTCGCGCCCACGCTTATCGTCGCCGAGCCCCATTGCACCCAGAATCCGCTCCGTGCAAAGCCAGTTCGGCCGCCGCGCCGGATGCAGATAGAGCGGGTAGCTACTCCAGTGGTGGTCCGAAAGCCTGCCCCCCGCTAGGTCCAAAAGCTTCGCTCTCGCCGGATTCAAATGGATATAGCTTCCAACCGTCTGGAAATATTCCCCGGTAGCGCTATCCACCGGAAGCGCCTTGTAGCGACCCTGTAGCAAGTGCCCCGAAACCTTGTGCCGCGCATTGAACCGCTGGGTATAGGTACCCTGCAACCACTTCATCCCCGTCACAAGGTTTGCCTCCGGCGTTTCAATCAGCAGGTGGTAATGGTTGCCCATCAGCACGAATGCATGGACTCGCCATCCCGTCCGTCCGCACACCTCCTCCAGCGTATCAAGGAACACCTCGCAATCCCTCCCGTCCAGAAAGATCGCATCCTGACGGTTCCCCCGGCTCATCACGTGGTACACCGCC
>JAOZKS010000454.1 GCA_029935255.1 Pontiella sp. | reverse complement strand
ATACACTCGATGAACTCGCGCAGCTGGTGGAAAGTGCCGGTGCGGAAGTGAAGGGTCGCTTCCTCTGCCGTCAGCAAAAGATCAAGGCCGGGCACTATATCGGCACCGGAAAGGCCGAGGAGATTGCCGATTGGATCAAGGAAAACCCCGTATCGATGGTGGTGTTCGACGACGACCTGACACCTGCGCAGGGCCGCAACCTCGAAACCGCGTTGGAGGTACGTGTGCTGGACCGTACCCAACTCATTCTCGATATCTTTGCGCAGCGCGCCAACACGAAGGAGGGCTGTCTTCAGGTCGAACTTGCGCAGCACCTCTATTTGCTGCCGCGCCTGCGCAACATGTGGACGCATCTGGAGCGCCAGCAGGGCGGCATCGGCTTGCGCGGCCCCGGCGAAACCCAGCTCGAAATGGACCGCCGCCGCATCGAAGAGCTGATCCGCACGATCAAGCGCGATCTCAAACTCGTGCGCACGCGCCGCACCGAGCAACGGCGCGGCCGCAAGCGGCACGGCTGGGCGCTGGTTTCGATTGTGGGTTATACCAATGCAGGGAAATCTACGTTGCTCAACCGTCTTTCCGGAGCCGACATCTTTGTTGAAGACCAGCTTTTCGCGACGCTCGACCCCACCACCCGCCAGGTGGAACTTCCGAACCACGAGCCCATGCTGATGACCGATACGGTGGGGTTTATCCAAAAGTTGCCGCACCATCTGGTCGATTCATTCAAGGCGACGCTTGAAGAGGTTGTCGAGGCCGATCTCGTGGTGCATGTGATCGATGCCTCGCATCCGCAGGTCGATACGCAGATTGATGCGGTGCATACGGTGCTTGAAGAAATCGGCGGGCTGGAAAAACCCATGCTCTACGTATTTAACAAGATCGATAGCGAGAAGGGCCGCAACACGGCCAAGCGTCTAGCGCGGTTGCACCCGAAATCGGTGGCGGTTTCGGCGTTGACGGGCGAGGGGGTCGATCTGCTCTACGACGAGCTGGCCGACTGCCTCAAGGGTCGTAAGGTTGAACTGCGCCTATCCATTCCGCTGACGGAGGGTAAATTGCTGGCCACGCTGCAAAAGTCGGCCTCGATTCTTGAACAGGAATACGAGGGCGCCCGCGCGGATCTGCTGGTGCGTGTCAGCCCCCAGCTCGCCGCGCAATGTCGCGATTTCGAGGTCAAAAATGCGGGGTAAAACACCCGAAAAAAGTCGGTAAAAGTATGCTTTACATGGGGTGGGGTGGTGGATATAGTTCCGCGCTTACCTAGAAGAACAGAAGAAATAAAACAAGGAGTCCACACGTGGATCAAGCAGTTAAAGCTGAAATCAAAAACGAGTTTAAGCGCAACGAACAGGACACCGGTTCTCCCGATGTTCAGGTGGCCTTGCTCACTTCGCGGATCAAAGAGCTGACCGAACATCTTAAAATTCACAAGAAGGATCACAGTTCGCGTCGGGGCCTCATCATGATGGTCAACAAACGCCGCAAGTTGCTGAGCTATCTGCAGAAGGAAGACGACGGACGCTACAAAGAGCTGATTACAAAACTTGGCTTGCGTAGGTAATCGTCTTTTGGGATGCATAAAATCCTTATTCGTTCGCGAGCCCTTTACTCTCTAAAGGGCTTGTTGTCGTTTTATAAATAACCAGAACGACGCAGTACGAGCGAAAGGTTCCGATCGGGAATCCCGGTGGAAAACATGAAAACAAAAAGGAAAGGTGCGCTCTTCGGACAATTGAAAAGGGCGCAATTTAATTATGAAGGGTACAACCAAAGTTGAATTCGAAGTCGGCGGAAAGTCGATGATTTTCGAGTCCGGTCTGCTGGCAATGCAGGCGGCGGGCTCGGTAACCTGCGCGATTGGCGAGAACGTTGTTTTCTCTGCCGTAACGTCCGCAAAAGAGCCGCGCGAAGGATGCGATTTCTTCCCGCTGCAAGTCGAGTATCGTGAAAAATTCTATGCGGCCGGCCGTTTCCCGGGGGGCTACATCAAGCGCGAGGCGCGTCCTTCCGAGAAGGAAATCCTCACCATGCGCGTTACTGACCGCCCGATCCGCACGCTGTTCCCGGAAGGGTTCCACCGCGAAGTGCAGATCAACAATATGCTGATGAGCTGCGATGGCACATTGGACACCGACGTTCTCAGCGTTAATGCTGCCTCGGCAGCCTTGACCCTCACCGACCTGCCGTTCGACGGTCCGATCGGTGCAGTGCGTATTGTCCGCAACGACGGCGAGTGGATCGTCAACCCGACCCACGAGCAGCTCGAAGCCAGCGATCTCGACC
>JAOZKS010000453.1 GCA_029935255.1 Pontiella sp. | reverse complement strand
TGGCGTACTTGTGTTTCAGCCCCAACTTTTTGAGGTTTTTCACTTTGGTACGCGGTAGTTTCCATGTTTCCCAAAGGAACGCGCGTAGGCGGCGCAGGATCCAGCGATTCAGCTCTTTCATGAGCTTTTTGCTGAGTCCAATACGGTAGTAGTTTAGCCAGCCGGGCATGAATCGGTTTAAATCACCGATGACCCACTGCAGGCTAACGCCGCGTGTGCGGCGGGTTATTTCCCGACGTGAACCGGGCTTCGCCCTATTTCCTTCGGAAATTATCTGCGCTGCGCTTCGGTTCTTTGAAGCGTTCGAGTGATTTCTGGTGAATGCTGAGCCGCGTTTTCCCCATCATTTGTGTGATGCGGAAACCGAGGAATTTAATATTCCATGGCAACTCGACACTGCTTTTCTCCTCGTTCACTTTGAGCTTCATGCGCTCGCATATAAATCGGCTGACCGATTTCAATACGCGCTCTCCGGCTATCCGAGTCCGAACAAAGATGACGATGTCGTCGGCGTAGCGTACGAAACGCAGGCCGCGACGTTCGAGTTCTTTGTCGAGTTCGTCGAGCACGATATTAGACAGTAGCGGCGAGAGCGGGCCACCTTGTGGCGTCCCTTCACCGGGATAGGTGATCTCGTCGTTTTCCAGCATAATACCGCTGTTTAGAAACGCTCGGATGAGCTTCAGAACCCGCTTGTCCTTGATCCGCTTGGCCAGCCGACTCATGAGCCGGTCGTGGTTGACGCGGTCGAAGAATTTCGACAGGTCGATACTCGCCACATAGTTTGCCCCGCGTTGAACATACTCGCGTGCTCGTTCGACGGCTTGTGCCTGTGAACGACCCGGCCGATAGCCATAGGAACTATCAGAGAAGGTATGATCATAGATGGCGGTTAAAACTTGCGTAGTTGCTTGTTGCACGAACCGATCCTGCACCACCGGGATACCCAGATCACGGGTGCCCCCGTCGGGTTTTTCGATTGTTTTCCGGCGTACCGGTAGCGGTTCGTAGCTTCCATCGAGCAGGGACGTTTTGATCGCGCCCCAACATCGATTCAACACACCGGCGAGTTCACGGGTTTTAACCCCGTCCACCCCCGGTGCTCCTTTGTTCTTTTCCACCCGCTTCAGGGCATCTCTTCGATTATCGATCGCGCAGATGGATTCCATCAGGCGATCTTCTCCTGTCGTACTTTCGGCCAGATGATTCGCTATGAATTCCTTGGATTCCATATACTGGCACCGGCAAAGTTCCGCTGCTCTCAGATCCATAAGCTGCTGCTCTACATTCATAAGATTCACCTTTCGTACTCATACGCACACCTAGCGGATACCACCGCACCCGCCCACCGTTCAGGCCTTTAGCTCTGCAACACTTCAAGTTGCGGAATTTCCGCCGCCTCTTCTCATTGCAGAACCTTATACGCCATCTGCTGACTTCCATAGTTGATCGGCAACCCTTGCGGGCTGCTCACTCGCTTCTTAACATTGATCTTTCGTGTTCCGGCGAACCGGCTCCCATCATGCGCAACGTCATCGCACAACAGGCCGAGAACTTGATAAGCCGGTTGATCTCATTCCGGCATTTTGTCCGCGAGAACATTTGGCTCTCCCGGGGTACTCCTCGACTACTTTCAACGCGTAACTGTCGAATCTACATACTGCGCCGTACTCGAATGGTCAGGACTTCCGACTGTGTTGCGCCCTCGTCCCCGTGCAATATGCCTCAATTCGCTGGCTGTACGTCAGCCCGCGTTTTTGCGTCCGGCTTCCTTCACCCAGCCCTTACGGCACTAGACTCTGCCTTTCGCTACCCTAGCCACCATCTAGCCCGGAGTTGAACTAATCCCTTGTATCGCACCTCCATATATTGCAATATCTTCCGCAATCACGGAGGAACGCGACACAACAAACGCATCAACAAGTAGCCGGGCAAGCCCGGCACACAACCATGGATAACCTCTAGGGGCTATTTGCATTGTCGGGAATGCCAGCACGAAGTCTCTGTGACCGCCGGGACTATTTTTCATCGAACCCGGATGCCACTGCGAACATGGTTTTCCGTTGCATGGTTCGTAACCAGCCAAAAAGACGGAGCCAGTGCTCTCGGGTTGCAACACTCATTAGGAATTACAAGCTACCAGACCGCCTGGACTTGCCTGCATAAACTGCGTGCGGCAATGGTCCGCCCCGACCGAGATCGACTTTCTGGCAGCATCGAAGTGGATGAATCCTATTTTGGAGGCCGCGATGAGGGAGGTAAAAGAGGTCGAGGTAGTAAAAAGAAGG
>JAOZKS010000452.1 GCA_029935255.1 Pontiella sp. | reverse complement strand
CGCATCGGGTGGCCTATGAAAAGGCCAAGGCCGCTTTCCCGGATGCCGACGATGTGATTCTTTGGAACGAGCGCGGCGAGGTGACGGAGGGAACCATGGCCAACCTCGTGATCCGCAAGGAGGGCAAGCTCGTCACGCCGCCGGTCGGGTGCGGCCTGCTGGCCGGCACCTTCCGCGGGCATTTGCTGAAGACGGGCGAGATTGGGGAGGCAAAGATCTCGATCGACGACTTGAAGGCCGCCGATGAGATCTATCTGGTTAATTCGGTCCGCAAGTGGCGCAGGGCTACTTTCCCGGCTGGGCTTTTCTGATCCATGCGGGGTAGAGGTGGGTTTCGTCGTTGTTCTCTTGGTTGGCGCCCGGGGTGGAGCGGCCGTTGTCGATGTATTGCTGCGCGAGGTTGGTGAGGCGCTGTACCGTTTCCGGGGTTTCGGCGGCGAGATTCTTGGTTTCGGCGGGGTCGCTGGCGAGGTTGTAGAGTTGCACCCACTCCTTCCCTTCTTTTGTCTCCCTCGGTTTCGGGGAGCTCCATCCGCCGGAGCCGGGGCAGAAGTTGAGTTTCCAATCGCCTTGGCGAATGGCAAAGCTACCGTTGATGGAGTGGTGGATCACCGCTTCGCGCATGGGCTTCCTAGCGGTGCCGAGCAAGTTGGGCAGAAGGCTGACGGAATCCTCGGCGGCGGAATCGGGAATCTTCCGCTTAAGAATATCAGCGCAGGTGGCATAGAGATCCACGAGGCAAATGGGATCGGCGCAAAGGCTTCCAGGTTTTACTTTGCCATCCCACCGAGCGATGTAGGGGACGCGGTGGCCGCCTTCATAGAGATCGGCCTTGTGGCCTCGGTAAATGTTGCTGGAATAATGGGCGGCGGGATCTTCGGGTTCGTTTTCTCCCATGCGGAACCGAATATTTTTACTGCTCCCGCTTTTGAGGGCGGCAGGACTGCACCCGTTGTCGGCCGTCACAATGATCAGGGTGTTGCCGACGATTCCTAAAGCTTCCACGGCTTTGACGATCTGGCCGATGGCCCAGTCGGTTTCCATGACGAAGTCGCCATAGGTGCCGAGCTTGCTTTTTCCTTGGAAGGTCTTGGAAGGGGAGATCGGTGTGTGTGGGCTGTTGAGCGCCATGTAGAGGAAGAAGGGCTTGCGGGTGAGGGCCTGTCGGGCGATGAATTCGGAAGCTTTCGCAGCCAGCGTTGGGAGCACGTCGTAGTCCTCGAAATCGGCATGGGCGGGGCCGGGACGGTGGAAGGCTTTGATGGCGGTGCATTCTCCGACGAAGCGATCGTTCTCGATCCAGATATAGGGCGGCATGTCGAGCGAGGCAGAGATGCCCCAGAAGGTGTCGAATCCGAGCGAGGTGGGGCCGTTTTCAATGGTGCCGCTCCAGTCGACGTTGCATTTTGATACGAGATCTTCCGGTTTCTTGGCGGAGGATTTTGGGGGCTTGCCGTCGGTGGTCGGAAAGTCCATGCCGAGGTGCCATTTGCCGATGCAGGCGGTGGTGTATCCATTTTGCTTGAGGAAGGAGGCGACGGTTTGGCGGTTGGATTCAATCAATGCCGTACTGTATCCGTTCAGTACGCCTCTTTTCAGGCGGCTGCGCCAGTTGTAGCGACCGGTGAGCACGCCGTATCGGGTGGGGGTGCAGACGGAGGACGAGCTGTGGGCATCCATGAACTTCATGCCGTCGGCGGCGAGCTGGTCCATGTTCGGCGTTTCGATCTTGCAGCGGTCGCCACCATAGGTTTTCACGTCGCCGAGGCCCCAGTCATCGGCCAGGATGAAGATAATGTTCGGGTGATCCTCTTTAGCGGAGGCCAGGGTTGCAACGGCGCAAAGAGCCATCAGTGCGAGGGTTTTGGTGGTCATGTCTTTTCCTTGTTTAGGTTCGATATTCCAAACAAGAAAACATAAACCAAACCGGCTGGAAAAACAAAAAGAGCGGGAATCTATTTCCAATGGGTGGAGCCTTCTGCGTACATTCTTCCCATTGGATGATGCCCATCCGGTACTATGGAGACGACTGCGTGAGCGAAGAAAAGAAAGAGACCTTCAAGGACAGCCGCTACAAGGTGCCGAACCTGGAACGTGCGCTGGTGATCATGGAGCATCTGCTCGACTGCCCGCAGGGGCAGACCGTCACGGAGCTTACCGACGAGTTGGGGCTTTCGAAAAACAGTGTGTTCCGCATCACCATGACCCTGCTTGGGCATGGCTACATTGTGCGCGACGAGCAAAAGCGGTTTAGCCTGAGCAAAAAGCTGTTGTTGATGGGCTGCCGGA
>JAOZKS010000451.1 GCA_029935255.1 Pontiella sp. | reverse complement strand
GCAATGTCTTAACCGATGCATCTTCGGCGACCGTAACGGTTCCGGTTCCCCCGATGCTGTCGGCGTGACAAATCGACAAGTTACTGTTGCCGCCCAGACTCTTGAGCGTCATTGTTGCCTCGGAATAACTGCCGCCGGCGCCGATTTCCATGGTACCGCTTAGCAAGAGTCCGTTGGTATAGATGAGGGAACCTACGGCTTGGTCGCCGCGACCGATATTAATGGTACCCACTGTAATTTCCCCGCTGTCGAAATCCGCCAGATCCAGCGATGCGGTGGAACCTTGGACATTGGCCACGTTCACTGGGTTCGACGGAAGCAATGCGAAGGTTCCGCCACTGGTCGTTAGCGCATCATTGACCGTTAGCGCAGCGATCGTGTGGGCACCGGCGGTGAAGGTAAACGCGTCGTTGATCGTCAGCGAACCGTAGGAATCGTTTGCATTGATCAGCGCGGCGATTTCGGAACCCGTCCCTTCGCCGATGCCAATGTTGCCGATCGGCCCCGAGATGGAGAAGTTCGCTGCCGCAAGGTTGTGCGAAGAACCCTCGCCTGTGCCGATGAACAATCCGTTGGTCGAATTCATCACGATCGACATGGGTGCGTTAAAATTCGCGGTTGAATCCGTACCTGTGGCGGCTTCCAAATCCGCGCCTCCGGCGAGGGTCAGCGTGGCGGCTTCCAGCGTCGCCGACGAGTCTTGGCCCGTACCCATTTTCACTCCTGCACTGTTCGTCAAAGTACCGGTTCCTATGTTGATGGTACCCACTGCATTGCTGCCTGTGGCAAGACTCAGAAGAGCGGAATCAATCGACGAACCAGCCCCTGCCAAAAGTGTACCTTTTGCATTGGTACCATTACCAACCGTCAGGTTTTGGGAGCCGGTTAGTGTAAATGTTCCGGCCGTCACTGAACCGGTCGCGCTGGTTGCACCGCCAATGGAGACGGCATCCTCGAAGTCCAGCGTGCTACCGGTTCCCAGATCGAGGGTTCCGTTTGCGCCGGTGCCCGTTCCTACCGACAGGCTGCTGCCGATGATCGATCCCCCCGAGGTGGTCGTCAAGCTACCGGAGGCTCCGGGTGCTGTTCCGATCATGACAACCGCCGTATTGGTGGCGGTAATCGCCGTCAAATCCACAACACCGGTCGCGTTCGCTGCCGTACCGATCGTGGTGCTTCCGACCACCGTAAGCGTGCCGTTCGTAACCGATCCGGACTGGCTATCAAAACTGCCGACCTCAAGATATTCTGCCGTTCCAGATCCGACCAGATTGGCCGTCAGGTTGGAGTTCACAATGGCCTCAAGGGAGGCGGACGGTGAGTTGCTCGCCCAGTTTGCGGAATTGGCCCACATGCCATCACCCGATCCATCGGTAAACTCGTTGGAAGGCGTGAAAATGGTATTAATGGTAACCAGCATGCTCCAAGCGCCCATGCGGTAACCATTGCCAACGGCCCCTAGAACAGTATCGTAATCCACGGTCAGAGTCGGATCCAAGCCGCCCAGGTCAAGGTCAACTCCATTGGCACCGTCTAATAAAAGACCGTTGGCAGTCGCCTTTTCGGAGGTACTGAGGGCTTCAAAAGAAACGTTGGCGAAACCATCGAAGCTTCCAGTCCCGTTACCGGTTCCTCCATTGAGATCCACACTCAGGGCGGAGTAGGTGAGAGTGATAGACTCCCCGGCAACAATAACCGTATCACCAATGGCTAAGTATCCGGTAGACTTCGGCTCAGTGCCGCTCAGTGCACACGTAATGTTTCCTCCTGTGTGAGTCGCGTTGAAGCTGAGAACGATTTGATCATTCGCTCCGCCCGTGCCATCGATGTCCAACCCCGTAACCGTGTAGGCCAACGGCTGGGATGTCGCGGCGACATTGCTGGTGATATAGGTACTCACATCGTAGATGGCGGTTGCATTCGTTGTCGATCCACCATCAGTGGAGACCCAACCCGTGGCAGGGTAGCGGTTTTGTGTAGGGGATGAATGGTCCGTATTCGAGAACCTGTTCAGGTTGATTGTAACATCTGCCTGAGCCATGGACGCGCCCATGGCGAGAACTGCTGTTATTGCTGCTAGTTTCTTCATTTTGTTTCTCCTGTTTTTATTATCACATTTTTATTATCACATTGAGGCGAGTTCTATTCTTCCTTTTATTTCATTGAACTCCCCTTTGAATCATTTAACTTTTCACCCTTCTCCTCTTTTTAGCCCATATCCCATGCATCAAAAAGGAGACGCAAACAAATCCGTTCAGTTAGACAGCCCCCCCCCCCAAAAAGTTTTCTCTA
>JAOZKS010000450.1 GCA_029935255.1 Pontiella sp. | reverse complement strand
GAACCTTGAATTGGAATGCGGGAACGCTCGACACCTTCACCAACATGACGTTCAAGTCGTCTGGACTGTTGGTATGGGAAGGCGACCACAGCGCTGCAGTGTCGAATTTTGTTGCTGATGGAACCTTCGAGTGGTCCGGTGGTCTTGCGGATTACAGCGATACCAAGGCGTTCGACGATGAATATGATACCGCCGATGGATGGTTGCGCTCTAAATACGATGGCACCAACACCGAAGTCTGGACCGTGATCCCGGAACCGGCCACGCTGGGACTGGTCGGGTTTGTTGCTGGCGCCATGGTGTTTATTCGCCGCCGCTTTAAGATCTAGGCGGGGTATTCACAGAATAGGGAATGATTGGGTCGAGGGAGTTCTTCTCCTGAGACCCAACTTTTTTAGGATCTGTAGTCAGGATCGATGATCTATCTAGAATACGCATTTGTGGAGAAAGCTACCTTGTAGTGTTCTCGAAGCAACGCGGAGAGAATGACGAACGCACAGAGCTCCTCTCCGCGATGCTTCGAGGGAATTACAAAGGGGTATGCGAGTGATTCAAGCGTTCGGTCGCAGAGCCGGAGGAATCCGCTTTCCCCCCTCCGGGCGGTGAAGCGGAACTACACCTGCGATGCCGTACGGTGAACGAAAAGGGATGGACATGAAAATTTACAATCGAATTTCAGGCGGCTTGGCCGTGTTGCTGGCCGGTGCGGTTTTTGCGCAGGCAAAAACCCCGAATATTGTTTTCATCATGGCCGACGACATGGGCGTGGGCGATGTGGCCGCGCTCAATCCGGAGGCCAAAGTCAAAACCCCCAACCTCGATGCCCTCATTGCGGGCGGCATGCACTTTTCCGATGCGCATACCGCGTCGGCCGTCTGCACCCCGACGCGCTATGGCCTGCTGACCGGTCGCTACAGCTGGCGCACCGGACTCAAGGAACGGGTGTTGAGCGGATATGATCCCTGCCTGATTTCCAAGGATCGGAAAACCGTGGCCTCCATGCTCAAGGGCAACGGATACAACACGGCGATGATCGGCAAGTGGCACCTCGGCATCACCTGGACGAAGAAGGATGGCTCCGTCTTCACCGCCATCAAGTCGGATGAAAAGGGGATGGAGGAACAAATTGATTTCAGTGCACCGATCCAGCTGGGGCCGACCCATTTGGGGTTCGACTATTTCTTCGGCACGGCCGCTTCGTGGGACATGGCGCCCTATGCCTTTATTGAAAACGACCATCTCCAATATACGGAACTCGTGCCGTATGCCGGCACCCCGCTGGTTGCCGATCCGCCGGAGCTGGCGGAGGCCAAACAAAACGGGGCCTCGAAGGATGAGTTGAAAACCATTTCCGCAAAATATCCCAAGGCGGCCTGGCGGTCCGGGGTGAATGAAAAAAGCGTTAAGCCGACCGATGCCATGCCGGAGTTTACAAAGCGCACCGTGCAATACATCGCCGACTATAAAAGCGACCAACCGTTCTTTGTTTACATGCCGCTCACCGCGCCGCACACGCCGGTGACGCCGAACAAACAATTTCTCGGAAAAAGCCGGGCGGGAACCTATGGCGATTTTGTGCAGGAGGTGGACTGGGCCGTGGGCGAGGTGGTCCAAGTGTTGAAAGCCAGCGGACAGTTTGAAAACACCCTGCTGATCTTCACCACCGACAACGGCTATTCACCCAAAGCCTTCCCCGATGCGCAGAAGGAGCAGTTCGGCCACAATCCAAGCTTTATCTACAACGGTCGCAAGGGGCGCCTGACAGAGGGCGGACACCGCGTCCCGTTCATCGCCACGTGGCCCGGCACGGTGAAGGCCGGAAGCCGTAGCGATGTGCTGGTTTGCCTGAACGATTTCTTTGCCACCTGTGCGGAGATCACCGGAACGAAAATTGCGGACCACACCGCCGAAGACAGCGTCAGTTTCCTCTCCGCCCTCAAGGGCAGCCCAGAATCGACACGCGACACGTTGGTCAGCCGCGATTTCGGTGGCTACCTCGCCATCCGCAAGGGCGACTGGAAACTCTGCTTTTCCAAGAACCCGAATGCGTACAAGCTCTACAACCTAGCGGACGACATCGGGGAGCAGAAAAACCTTTTTAAAATGAACCCCGAGACGGTGGAAGTGCTCAAAGCCACCATCACAAAAATAGTACACGATGGCCGCAGCACACCCGGAGCCAAACAGAACAACGACGGCCCCGAATGGTGGAAGCAGTTGTGTTGGCTTACGCCTGAACTAGGAAAATAAATAAAACCGGGATATTTAGAACAAGGGTGGCGCAGATGAGGAACG
>JAOZKS010000449.1 GCA_029935255.1 Pontiella sp. | reverse complement strand
AGTCCACGAATACCTTTTTGTTCTTGCGATTCGGCACCAGCTCCAGTCGCCCCGGAATGGATTTTATGAGAGACAACGACCTCGCCATGATTGGAAGTTCAATGCCAAAGAGCCCTCCCACTGCCAAGGCAGCAAGTGCATTATGGATATTGAAACGCCCGAGCAGTTGCATCCGAATCTCGGAGTCGCCCCACGGGGTGGCCACACGGAACCTTGTGCCTTTCTCGTCTATGACGGGCTCTGAAGCACATACTGCGGCCTGCTCGTTGAAGCCATAGGTAACGATGTTGGCTTGGATCCGACCCTCTGCCATCATCCCGCGGCCCCAAGGGTCGTCCAAATTAATGACCACCGAGCGATCTTTTCCCAACGATTGCAATAGACGAGCCTTCACGAGGCAGTACGCATCCATGTCTTTGTGATAGTCGAGATGATCCTGCGTAAGGTTGGTGAAAACACCGATGTTGAAATCAATGCCGTGGACACGCTGCAAGGCAATGGCATGGGACGAAACTTCCATTACGACAGAATCGCATCCTGCATCTTTCATCCGTTGAAACCAGGCGTGAAGGTCGGGTGCTTCCGGTGTGGTCCGCGTGGCCGGAAGGGCATGATCACCAATTTCATACGCCACTGTACCGAGCAGGCCGGGAAGAAATCCACCATCACGCAACAGATCGCGAATCATGTATGCGGTGGTCGTTTTCCCGTTTGTTCCCGTAATGCCGACCACCTTCATTGCGTGCGAGAGATCTCCGTGATAGGCATTGGAAATTTCGGCCAGCGCCCGCCGGGCACAGGAAACCTGAACGTGCGTAACTTCGCTTCCTAGGTTCAAATCGTTTTCGGATACCACCGCAACGGCTCCATTCGAGAGCGCCTCGGTGATATATTGGGCCCCATCCACTTTGTGCCCGTGGATCGCAACAAACAACCCGCCCGCCTGCACCTTTCGCGAGTCGTAGGCGAGGCCTTCGATTTCGAAATCGACCGACCCGTGAATCTCCAGACTTGAGATGGATTCGAGCAGGGTTTCCAGCGTCATAATTCCGGCCTCGCAACATAGATGCGGTTGCCTTCGGAAGAGATACGCAAATACCCCACGGCGAATTCCGCAATCTCTTTGAACGCAGGGCCGCAAACGGTGCCGCCATAATATTTTATCTTCCGACCCGACTCGGTGTATTCGCCGGGATCGTCTGCCACCACGATGATTCCGATTTCCGGATTTTCCACCGGCAGGAAGCCGACGAAGGAGGAGGTGAAATTCTTGGCGTAGTAGCCGCCCCCTTCAGAAGCGGGCTTGATTTTCTGCGCGGTACCTGTTTTTCCAGCCACAGTGTAGCCCTCGACCCGCGCCTCGGTTCCGGTGCCGCCTTCTTCGGTCACACGGGCGAGCAGTTTTTGCATTCGCCGGGCGGCGGAGGGGCTGATGGGGCGACCCAACTCTTCAGGTTTGAATTCCTGAAGCACCGTGCCGTCGGGAGCCGTTACTTTTTTGATGATCAACGGCTTCATCTGCACTCCGTTGTAGGCAATGGTATTCATCATCGAAAGCACCTGCAGGGCGGTCACACCGATTTCGTGCCCCATGCCAATGCGCGTGATACTGATCTTCGACCAGTGCTTCGGCGAGTGGAAAATCCCCGCTTCTTCGCCGGGAATCCCCACGCCCAGACGGTTGCCGAACTGAAAAGCCTTCAGGCTGTCGTAGAGTAGCTGGTTGCCCATCAGCATCGCAATCTTGGCCGTTCCGATATTACTCGAAAACTTGATCACATCCGCCACGGGAATGATCCCCAGCCCGTGGCTGTCGCGCAGCGACCTTCTGCCATAGACCCAATACCCGTTTTCGCAGTCGATCAGATCGGTTTCCTTGACAATCCCTTTGTCGAGTGCGGCGGCGATGACACCGGCCTTCATGGTGGAGCCCGGTTCATAGTTAAAACTGATCGCACGGTTTCGCCGCCACTCGGCAGGCGCTTTTCCATAGCGATTGAGATCGAACGTCGGACTTGAGGCCATGGCCAGGATTTCGCCGGTGCGCACGTGCATAACGATCGCCCACGCGGCCTTGGCATGGAATTCCTCGCGCATCTTTTCGATGGTATTTTCGACCACATATTGAAGTTGCTGGTCGAGCGTTAGCACGACGTTCGCCCCATCCACCGGATTCCGGTCCACGGTTCGGGCGCTATAGATTTCGCGGCGGCGACCGTCCTTTTTACTAACGCGAAGCCCGGGCGTGGCCTGTAGGAAATCATCCATGCGCTGCTCAACCCCCGCACTTCCAATGCCGTCGTGATTCG
>JAOZKS010000448.1:613-2311 GCA_029935255.1 Pontiella sp. | reverse complement strand
AGTGAACGATCTCGTTGATACGCCTTGCCGACACATTGATATCCTTGGCAAGACGATATTGACTGATTCCCATGGGCCGGAGAAACTCCTCAAGAAGGATTTCCCCAGGATGAATTGTCTCTGGTTTCTTTTGCATCGCGTCACCTAGCCCGAGTTTACCGCGCTTGACCGAAAAATCCGTCTGAAAATCAATTTTCTTCAAAGCTCGTAAAGCGCCGCCGCCCTTGTGGCACAGGGGCGAGCGGTGTTTTGTAAGCAGTGATCTGGCGATGTTGAATGTGAAGAATCTTGTATGACCTGCAAAGAGCACTGTGATATTGCGCGGATCGCGGTGTATCACAAATTGGCGCAAAGTCAATTGCAGTACGGATGTTGTGAGATTTTGCCAGTGAACTATTGACACCCTTAATGATGTATAGTATGTCATAACCATGGCGAGCATCATCAAGAAAACTATTCGAGGAAAGCCCTACTACTACGCTCGCGAGAGCAAGCGCATCGACGGGAAACCGAAGATCGTCTGGCAGAAGTATCTCGGTACGCCGCAGCAGATCATCGACGTCATGACCGGCAAGCGCGCCGGCCCCGGTGGCGGCGACCCCAAGGAAGCGATCATCACCGAATTCGGGGCGGTGGCGGCCTTGCACGATCTCTGTCAGCGATTGGGGCTCGTTGAGATCATCGACAAGCATGTCCCCAAGAAAGGAAGCGGACCCTCCGTGGGCGATTACCTCACCGTCGCCGCCATCAACCGCTGCGTCGCTCCGCGCAGCAAGGCGAGGATCGGAGAGTGGTTCGAGGGAACGGCGCTCCGAAGGATGATGAACATCCAGGCAAAGCAGCTCACGAGCCAGCGATTTTGGGACAACATGGATCGCGTGTCCGACGAGGCCATCACGAAGATTGAACAGGAACTCACCGCTAAGATGGTGAAGGACTTCGACATCGATCTGCGGCGTGTCCTCTTCGACGGGACAAACTTCTTTACCTTCATCGACACCTTCAACGAACGCTGCACCATCGCGCAGCGCGGCAAGAGCAAGGAGGGGCGGCGGGCGCTCCGAATCGTCGGCTTGGCTTTGCTCGTGTCCGCCGACTTTCACGTACCGTTGTTTCATCGAACCTATCGGGGAAACCACGTCGACGCGCCGACCTTCAATGGACTCGTCGCGGAACTCTCGACCCGCTACAAGAGCATCTGCGAAGAGGCCGAGGACGTCACCATCATTTTCGACAAGGGAAACAACTCTGAAGACAACCTGGAGCTGGTGGAGGCGAGTCCGTACCACTTCGTCGGCTCGCTGGTGCCCACGCACCACAAGGACCTGCTCGCGATTCCCGCGAAGCGATATCGGTCGCTCGCGGACGATGGGCTCGAAGGCGTACGGGCGTACCGCACCGAGAAAGAAGTCTTCGGCGAGGAACGCACCGTGCTGGTCACCTACAACGACAACCTCTTTGTCTCCCAGTCAAAGACAATCTTGCGGGAGATCGGCAAACGGCAGCAAGCGCTGCGCGAGATTCAGGCGAGGCTGCGACGACGACGCGAGGGTACGGTGAAAAGGGGGAAACCTCCGACCGTGAAGGGGATCGAAAACAAGGTCGCCGTGCTGCGCAAGGCGCAGCATATGAAGACCCTCGTTCACGGCGAGGTGACTGAGCAAGATAATCTTACCTGCCTGAAGTACCGCGTCGACC
>JAOZKS010000448.1:0-603 GCA_029935255.1 Pontiella sp. | reverse complement strand
ACAAATCCGCCTGGGAGAAACTTCAGAAGACCCAGTTGGGAAAGACGATCATCTTCACCGACAACGACCACTGGAGCGATGCCGAGATCGTGCGTGGATACAGGAGTCAGTACCATGTCGAGGAGTCCTTCCGAACCATGAAGGACCCGCACCACATCGCCATCCGGCCCCAGCGACACTGGACCGACCAGAAGATAACCGTCCACGTTTTTTACTGCGTGCTGGCCCTCACGCTCGTTAGCCTGCTTCGTCGCGAGCTTCACCGTAGCGGCATCGAGAAATCCATCCCGGACATCATCGATACCCTCGCCGGGATCCGCGAGGTCGGCCTCGTCCACCCCCCGGAAGGCAAAAAGAAAAACCCGACCATCAAAACCGTGCTCTCGAAAATGTCGAACGACCAGCGTGCAATGTACGACGCCCTCAACCTTGATCGCTTCCATTCAGGTTAGGTCACACGAAAATCAGGCTATTTCTCTTTTCAGTACAGGTGCTTACGCGTTCAGCGCGGTAAACTCGGGCTAGAGTTTCTTGAAGAGGCACGATCTTGTCAATTGAGTCAAGTATACAAACATATGGCACCAGAGTAGAAACACTTGTGCC
>JAOZKS010000447.1 GCA_029935255.1 Pontiella sp. | reverse complement strand
TCTGCGCATGAATCCACGTTCCTTTTCCAATCTCCCTTTATCCGCCGAGCAACTTTCTAATCTCGATAGCCTGGGCTATCACAATATGACGCCGGTTCAGGCGGCTGCGTTGCCGGGGGCGCTGGGGGGCGAAGACCTGATTGCTCAGGCCCGAACGGGGAGCGGGAAAACGGCGGTTTTTGCTTTGGCGCTGCTGGCCCGGCTGGATCTGAACTTGCCTTCTACTCAGGTGCTGGTGCTTTGTCCGACGCGCGAGCTGAGCATTCAGGTGTCCGTCGAGCTGCGGCGGATTGCGCGGCATCAGCAGAATGTCACGCTCACCACGCTGTATGGCGGGCAGGCGAGCAGTCTTCAGAAGCAGGCGCTCAAAAAAGGGGCGCAGATTGTTGTGGGCACTCCGGGGCGGGTTGCGGATCTGGTTGAGCGGGGATCGCTGGTTCTGCGGAGCCTCTCGATGTTGGTGCTGGATGAAGCGGACCGGATGCTGGATATGGGGTTCATTAAAGAGTTGAAGCAGATTACCCGTGTGTTGCCTCAGAAGCGGCAGACCCTCCTTTTTTCCGCGACGTTCCCCGAAAATATTCAAGCGCTCAGTAGCCATTTGCAACGCGATCCCCGGCGGATCACGATGGATGAGCCGGATGCCGCGTCAGACATTGAGCAACATATGTATCGGTGTGCGCCGGAGAAGAAGCTCGAGGGGCTGAAAACCCTGCTGCTGGAATACCAGCCGGTCGCCGCGGTGATTTTCTGTAATTTTAAACAAAGCACCTTCGATATCCGTGCGTTCCTCAAGAATCTGGGAATCAGCGCGGTCGCCCTCAACGGCGATATGGAGCAACGCCACCGGGAGGATATTTTGATCCAGTTCAAGCATCAGAGCTGTTCGGTGCTGATTGCCACCGATGTGGCCGCGCGGGGAGTGGATATCAAAGACCTGCCCCTTGTGATCAACTATGAACTTCCATCCAACCCCGAAGGCTATGTGCATCGGATCGGGCGAACCGGGCGCGCCGGAAAGCGCGGGATTGCCCTGAGCCTTTGCGGTGAGCGCGAGCAGGGGAAGCTCGCCCAAATCAATGCGTATCAGAAGTCTTCTCTTAAAGTCGAATCGCTTACGACCCTTCGTCCCGCTGCGAAGAAAATCCCGGCCCCCTTGCATGTTACCTTATCCATTTCCGGCGGTCGCAAAGCAAAAATACGGGCGGGCGATATTCTTGGCGCGTTAACCGCGGAGGGCGGGATCGCGGGATCGGAGGTCGGCAAAATTGATGTCATGGATTTCATATCCTATGTCGCCGTGGTTCGATCCGTCGCTACCCGGGCGGAGAAAAAGCTCAGTGGATCGAAGATCAAAGGCCGAAGCTACAAGATCAAAAAACTCCAAGTCTAAAGCCGGGCAATGAGCGCCAATCATCGCAAAGCGAGGATTAGCAAAACTCCTCGAGGGTTTGCTGGAGGGCGTAGATGGCGGCGCGGAGCTCGTCGTCGGCGATGACCAGCGGTGGCATGAGATAAAAGACGTTGCCAAGCGGGCGGAAGAGATAGCCCTGCTCAAAAAGCGATTGCTTGATTTCGGCAATCAGCGGTTGGGCCTCGGGCTTGAGCTCCACCACGCCGATCATCCCGAGGAAGCGCAGCTCCTTTACGCAGCCGATCTCCGCCATGGGTTGCATCCACTGCTTCATCTTTTCGGCCATCTCGGCGGCGCGTTCGACGGTGTCCTCCGCCTCGTAGATATCGAGCGCGGCCAGCGCAGCGGCGCACCCGATCGGATGTCCGGCGTAGGTGTTGCCATGGTAGAAGGTACAATCTTTTTCGCCCGAATCGGAGAAGGTATTGTAGATGCTGTCCTTCACAATGCAGGCGCTCATCGGCATATAGCCCGCCGTCAGCGCCTTGCCCACCGTCACCAGATCCGGGTCGATCCCCGCGTGGTTGAAGGCGAAGCGTTTCCCGGTGCGGCCAAAGCCCATCGCTATTTCGTCCACAATCAGCAGCACCTTGTTCTCCGCGCAACAGTCGGCCAGCTTTTTTAGATAGCCCGCCGAATAGATCCGCATGCCCGCCGAACCTTGGCAGAGCGGTTCCACAATCACAGCCGCCAGCTGTTCGGCATGCCGTTCAACCACTGCGCGGCTGGGTTCGAACCCATCCGGGTCGTCGGCGGACGGGCGAGGGAAGGGGAGTTTTTCGTGGTGCAATACGGAGTGCTCGAAAGGCTTATGGAAGCCATCCACAAAACCCGCGCCGAGTGCGCCGAGCGAATCGCCGTGATAGCCCTGGTCCATGCCGATCAGCCAGTTTTTTT
>JAOZKS010000114.1 GCA_029935255.1 Pontiella sp. | reverse complement strand
CCGACTTCCTCGGCCATAGTGCCAACGCCATTCGCTGGCAAATCTGGATGGGACTTCTCGTTCACCTGCTCATGCGTTGCTGAGCGGTTCTGGTTTTAATTTCAACCACGGTGCTGAGCCCCAAGGGGTCTTTTTGTTTTTTATCGAGAAGAATGCGCAGACTCCGGGACCCCTTATCGTATTCATGGCGGGCAGGGACTCCATTATGCAGGTAGCAGACCGAGACGGGTTTTTCCGGGAGCGCAATCGTGATGACCTCTCCGCCTTCGGAATAGGTGGTCATATGCGCATAGAGGCTCGTCCCGTTTTGCGTCAGCGGAACAGTGGAATACTTCTCCCACGCCTTTACGCCATCCGCCGCTAGAATCGAATCCCCATTGCTCTTTACCCATCGGGAAATAATCTGGGCTTCCGCAAGGATGTCCGGTCGGATTTCTCCCTCTTCAGAAGGGCCAATATTCAGCAGATAATTCCCGTTGAAAGAGCGGATTTCGGTTAGCTGATGTACAATTTGCTGCATGCTTTTCGGATTCGCCTGATCCGAGTCGGCCGGGGTATAGCCCCAGTGCCCTTTCCAGGCGCGGCAAAATTCAAACCAGATATCGGCATATAACCCGTCATTGCGTTTTTCAATTTCAGACCATTTGGATTCATAGGTGTAGAAATCACCGACGCGGCGGCTGATATCGGAGAGGCTATGGTGCCCCTTTTGCTTGTCATAATCGGGGTTGACATTTTTTCCGCCCCAGCGAGGATTAATCACGATCTGCGGCTGAAGCCGATAGATCCAGTTCCGAACTCGAAGATCATCCTCCGGACGCTTGATTCCCATCCAGCCGGCCCCGTCGAACCAAAGTACATCGACCGGACCATACCGTGTGAGGAGCTCGCTAAGCTGGCCAATGGTATAGTCCAGCCACTTTTCATATTCGGCCTCGTTCTCCTCCTTCGAGAAGGGATTCACCGCGTCCTTAAAATGATCGAATCCACGAGCCGGATTGTTGAATCCGGAAACGTGGTTGTTATAGGCCCAGTCCCGCGGGGAAAAATAAAACCCGACCTTCATTCCATATTTACGGCAAGAGGCCACATACTCTCCAATCAAATCACGCCCTTCCATGCAGGATTTCGTGTTGTATTCCCCGTATTCAGTGGGCCACAAACAATACCCATCATGGTGTTTGGTCGTGATCACGGCATATTTCATGCCGATGGACGAGGCCATCTCCATCCAGGCATCCGGGTTGTAGGACTGGGGGTTAAACTGTTCGGCAAGCTTGTAGTAATCCTCGACCGATATTTTGGCGGGGCGTTCCTTTTTAAAGCAGTTTTTGATCATGGACCACGAGGGGTTTGTCGGCTCCACGCTATAGATTCCCCAGTGAATAAACAGACCAAACCCGGCATCGGGATACCACTGAGCCCCTTCATGGGCATTGGGCTTGAAGGGGGTGTTGAATTCCGCAATGGGTGTTGAATAAAACAACGCTTGGGCCTCTGCCGCCGTCATTGGTTTTTCCGAAAACCCGGTTTGCGCCATGAAAACCATGCCGATTAATAAAACACCGAACGCTAACTTCTTCATTTGTTTTTCCTTTTAAAACCTTGCATAACTGCCGTATTTAGAAACTTTTGGGCGGCAGGGCCGGGCCGGTTTTCCCAAACCATTCATCAATCCCCTTGCTGAGTTGTTCAACCCGTTCCGGAAGCCGGGCTGAAATATCGTCGAGATTATCGGGGTCGTTAAGGTCGTCGAACAAAAGACAGTTTCCTTCGCCCCGGATCAGCCGGTATTGCCCATCGGTCACGACCACATAGCTTTCCACCTCGGCAAAGGCGAGTTTTCGTTCGAAGGTCCCTTTCCCGGTCAACAGCGGCATCAGGCTTTCGCTAGTCGTTGCGGAACGCTCGTCGAATTCCAATCCGCCCGCAAGTTCCAGTGCGGTGGGAATGATATCCATTAGTTCGACCGGCGTGGTGACCACGGCGTTTTTCCTGAAGTTTTTCGGCCACGAAACCACGAAGGTCGGCGTGGTGACCTGCCGGAAGAGGGTGCCTTTGTGAATGCGGTTGTGATCGCCCATCATGATGCCGTGGTCGGAGAACAGGACGACCACCGTATTTTCAAGCAGGTTGTTCTGCTTCAGGTTATCCAGCACCCGCCCAATCTGCCGGTCAAGAAAGGTGGTGGCCGCGCAATAGTTGGCCTGCGTTTGCTTCATATCCTTTTTCGCAGGGTGGGTATCCTTTACCAGTTTTTCGGGCGGGGTAAAGTTGGCTTTCTGGATGCCCGGCATATCGTCGGGCGAAAAGGTGTGGTATTTATTGTCCACATCATGCGGCCCATGAGGCAGGGAATAGTTGAGCCACAGGAAGAACGGCTTGTTTGCGGCGTAGCCATCGAGAAAATCGAGCGTCGCCTTGGTGAAGAATCCGTCCAGGTAGGCATCTTCCGGCAAGGTGGAGTTTTGTTTTTTATCGCTGTCGTTCTTGAGCGTCTCGAAGAGCCCTTCTTCCCTCAGAAAATTGAAATACCAGTCATCTACATGATCGCCTTTTTTGAGCTTGGATAGAAGCACCGCACGGCCCGCAGTATGTTGTATATGATCGAACCCCATTTCCGGAGCAAGCCCTTTTGTGCCTACATAGCCCTTGATATGGCTCTTCCCGATATACGAAGTATAGTAGCCGGCTTTTTGAAGGGCCTGCGGGAACATCCAGGTGCCTGCCGGAAAATTCCGCATCTGTCCATTGCGATAGAACCCCATCCGATGCGGATAGAGTCCGGAAACCAGCGAGTTGCGCGATGGGCCGCACATCATGCCCTGACACATCGCATTTTTAAAATAAACCCCCGAACCGGCAATGCGGTCCATGTTCGGCGTTTCCAGCAATTTATTTTCCGCGAGTCCCGAGTATTTATAATTCAGATCATCGACTTCAATAAAAATAATATTGGGGCGGGGTTCCGCCATGACTGAAACGGCGGCCAACAGACCCGATATAAGTATTCCTTTGCAACGTTGAATCATTGTTTTTCTCAATTATCTTTCCGACGTTGAATTCACACGCCCCCCTTTTCATTAACTAAATAAATTTCCGACTAAAACATGAGACGACGGCGAATGAAGAGCAGTCCCCCGCCCGCCAAAGCGATCATGCCCAGCGTGGCTGGTTCCGGAATTACATCAACAACGAGTGTGCTTATACTTCGCGCGGTGCCCGAAACATAAGATATCGTGATATCTGTGTTGGCGGCAATATTTGCAGCACTTGCGTCGAAGGTAGTGACTTTGGTACTTATCGCCACCGAGTTCGCTCCCCATGAAGCAAGATAACTTCCGTTTTGGTTCAATGAAAGCGATTTAAGGGACACTTCTTTGTCAAAACTGAAAACAACGGATTCTCCCGCACCAATGCTTCTATCCTCATTATCATTATTATCAACGCCAAAATCATCGACTCCCAAGCCACCATTCCTAGTGCCACCCAGACCGCCCAACGTGACAACAGAGTTGGTTGTATAGTAACCATTAAAGGTCATCTTAACCATGCTGGGAATTTCGACTGACGGCGGAGTGCTTCCCCAATTCGATGCCGAGGTTCCACTGGTGGAATTGAGCGTATTCGTCCAATCGCCCGTTTTTAGCTTTACCATGGCCTCTGATCCCGCATCCAAGACCGCATCATTCCCCCCTGAAAACTGGATGATGGTTGCCGAGGCATTGATTGCTACGCAGGAGATCAAGGCGATCAACATATAGTTTATACTTTTCTTCATTTTTTTCCTTTTGTTTGCATTCCAGTTTTTTGGGAAGAGCCCCTAGAACC
The DNA here is from genome assembly GCA_029935255.1 of Pontiella sp. GTDB lineage: Bacteria > Verrucomicrobiota > Kiritimatiellia > Kiritimatiellales > Pontiellaceae > Pontiella. The sequence goes on along the minus strand of JAOZKS010000114.1, from coordinate 3,912 downwards.
CGAATGCATTATCTCTTCAATTTAATCGATGGTCATCCGGAAACCCTATTCGGGCTTCCGCCTGCTCAACCCGCTTATTCCGTAATGCGCAGTTTAATGAACTTCACATCGAGATCGGTCGGAATCATGTTGGTAACCGATTCCAGTTCCGCATTCCACAGACCAACCGTTTCAACTGGATAAGAGGCCGACTGATCACTCCAGTTGGTGTATACAAGATTACCTCCCTCTTCCACCGTATAGGTCGGGCGGCTGTCTGCATCCTTCAGACGCGGATAGACATAAACAAAGTTGGTCCCCGTTCCATCCAACCCAACGGTTTTGGGCTGTTGGCCTTTATTGCTCGGATTTTTCGGATCACCGGCCAATCCCCACTCGTAGAGATTATTCACTCCATCTCCGTCCGGATCGGCGTCCGCCCCAGCATCTGCATTATAGATGCCCTCACTGTCGGCCCACATCTCCATCGCAGTAAGTTGCGTTCCTGTGAAGACCTTGAAACCTTCGACTAAGGTACGGTAAAAGGTATCGGCAAAGAATCCGACGGCCTCAACATTTCCCCATGAACCAAGCGTTGCATAGCTTGCATTGGTCACCGTCATCATCTCGGCAGCACCGGGCAGTGCCTCGACAAACGGAGTCCACTTTTCCAGACTCAAGTCAGCAACGACCAGCGTTTTGCCTTGATCACCCACATTAAGCGATGATTCACCGACATACCACTGCCCACCGAGTTTCACTGCAGCATGAATGCCCGCGCCCTGTAAGAACTTAGCCCCATTAATATTGTCCTTGAGTGTCAATTCATATAAGTAGGGCTGGTCGATGGGATTAAAGGTTCCTCCCTGAAAATCCTCGGCCTTGGCATAGATCAGTGCCGAAAGTTGTGCAGTATCCAGTCCTAGTAAATAAAGATAGTCCGACGGCGTAGCACTGTAGCACCTCAATCTAGGCGCCCGATTTGACGTGACATACTGAAGCACTCCATATAACGGGGGGGCTACACTGGTGTTTATGGACGGAGAAGTAATAATGGTTGGAGTTCCAACCATAGTATTAACACCGTTGCTCGAAGACGTGGAAAAAGTATACGATTGATAATCCGTTCCGGGAACCGTTTCCGTACCCAATCCCCACTTGACCACATCAACCTGCGCCAAGGGGCGAACAAGTACCTGTGCTGAATTGGTGGATCCAACCCCGTCAAAGACGGCCGTGACTATGTAGAAGTAGGTTGTGCCGAACGAAAGGCCAGTAGAATCCGCATAGGGACTATCGCCATTCACCAAACCGGAGGTTATCAGCTCGTAGGGGCCGCCATTCGTGGCGGAGCGCGACAGCGTGTAGCTGCTCGCCTCGCTAGCAGGATTCCAAGTTACTAAAACCGAGGGGGTTGCTCCTGCCTCCGAAGTTGCTCCTACACCGGAGGGAGGAATCAGCGCCGAAGGCACATTACTGTGTACCAACGATAGCGCATCAACACTCACCTGAATTCCGTTATTCGGACCCAGATCGCCATCGTCTGCCGTACCCGGATGACTCATCCCAAACGAAACCAAGTTAGCGGCATGTGGCGCGCCCAACAAAGTATTCACTTCCAGCCCACCCGAAATGGTATTGATTCCTACTGTTAAGTTGGCCGTGGCCATGTAGGTATCCGCATCGGTGGATTTTCTGATATTCCAATCAATGGTGATCAATTCCGTCTCGAAGTCGGCCACATTCGTGCTCGTCGTCAGGAACTCTGGATCCCAACCTATCTCATCGTGGTCCACTCGAATGATGGTTGCGGCATTTGCAGTCCCATTGAAACCCAGCCGCAGTCCGCCGCCATCCATGCTGTGAAGATCAAGCCTCACGCTATCGGGGCTGGCAAAATCGTCATCTGGGGTGCCGTTTATACCCCATTGGAGCACTGACTTCCTGTTCCCAATCTCCGCAATATTCACTATATTTGTTGTTGTTTCCACCACATTGGTGCCCCATAAGCCCGTCGCAGTTGTCGATAAGCGGAAGGAAATGGATCCCGACCACTCATCGGCCACATTATTGGACATTAGGCGGTTGTAATAGACCGCATTACCGATCGTCGTATCAAAGCTGTTTGAATAGGCTGCGGTATCGGCAAAGCCATCACCCGCGGCATCAATCCCCTTAAACGCCTCCGCTCCTGTGGCCGTGGCGGATTTCCAGCGATCCTGTCCCGCCAGATCGACATTATTCACATATCCTTCTCCCTCGATGAACGTGGTGCTGAGGATTGATCCGGTGGCCACGCCCTGTGGATCGCCCACGGCTTCGTTGGAGTCGACGTCGGCAGCACCGGCGGAACTGGTGGTAACGATGTAGTAATAGGTTGTATCGTTAACCAGGCCGGTGTCGGTGTAGCTTCCCGGAGCATTGGTCGTTAAAACGGTGGTGCCGTAAGGGCCGCCCTGCGCGAGTCCCCGTTTCACGGTATAGGTGGTGGCTTCGAACGAGGCCGTCCAGCTGAGATCGACCAAAGCATTTCCACCAGAAGCCGAAAGGGTTGATGCGTTGAGAACCGGCGGGTTGCCGCTGGCCTGGTCCACGCTCAGCGAGTCAATCGCAATGTTGATCAAAGAAGCAGTGCCGTCCTCATCTGCATTGCTGTCGTGCCCCATTCCTAGCTGTATGGAAGCCGCAGCATATAAATCGACTACAGCTACATAATTATCGTTGTCAGCATCGTTATAGACGGAAAAAGCACCTGTCGTTAGATTTGAAAGCACTGCCGTGGCGGAATACGTATCGGCAACGCGAGTCTTGCGAAGTGTCCAAGTCAGGCGAAGAGGCTCTGTTGCGAGGTCGGGAGCACTGGCATTGAGTGGATCCCATCCAATATCCGCGCCGCTCAAAACCGCCAAATTGCGTCCATTTCCCGACTTGCTCAATGTAACGAGCAACTCCCCGGTATCGTCACAGCGAATCAGCAAGACAATATCATCGATGTCACTCGGTAAAAGCCCATTGATAGGGTTTGCAGTAAAGCCGATTTCATAAATTTTCTGAGAAATCAAACTAGCCACATTCGTTCCCGCATCTGCCGTGGTGGAAAGCGAGAAATCCAGTACGCCGCTCCATTCGTCATCGACCAGATTGCCCAGCGAGGAGTTCAGATAAACATAGTTTCCGTCCGTGGCATCGAAGTCCGCCGCAAAAGGCTCGGTATCCGCCACACCCGCCGTGGCATCGATACTGAAGGCCTTTATGCCCGTATTCGGCATGGCCACCCAGCCTTGCTGACCCGCCAAATCGCCATTTGAATAGTCCGGCGATGTGAAGTCTGCATCAATGATTATGGTTTGCGCCGCTGATATGGAAACCCATCCTAAAACTATCAGTAAACTACATAATAAACGTTTCATGCTCTCCTCCTTATATTTAATTTTTTTGTCAAAAATATGACCTTTGAGATAAGAAACGAAGCTGTATTGGGAAAGGCGACACGCGGGATTCTTTTTTTATTCTCACTTGACATTGCTTCACGCTGTGCGACGTTTCGAAGCAATGGAAGAGGATCAAAAAAACGACCCGTATAAGACGAGAGCCACCTTGATACAGCGCGTCAAAAACCCGAATGACGCCGCCTCATGGGAGGATTTTATCACTATTTATAGAGGGTATATTTACTCGATCATCCGAAATATGAATCTTTCTGAACATGATGCGGAAGATCTCACCCAGCAAGTCCTCTTGAAGCTGTGGGAAAAGCTGCCTAGTATCGATTTAGATCGAATTAAACGCTTTCGAAGCTGGTTGGCCGCCACGACCCGAAACTGTGTGATTGACTTTATCCGAAAGCGTACCCAAGAGGCGCAGCGTTTGGAAAAAGCCAAACGGGACAGCACCCTCGCCTATTTAAAAATCATCAACCTTCCCGAGAGCGAT
>JAOZKS010000446.1 GCA_029935255.1 Pontiella sp. | reverse complement strand
TTGAAATTGAAGATATGGGGGCAGAAGACGAGGATGGCTTCCTGCTCGCCGCGCTCTTCACCAAACGCGGACTCTCCACCACCTCCACCATCGAACTGGGAGAAGGCTCCTTCAGCGTTACCTTGGAATCAGCCGAGGCCGGCCGAAATGTCAACCTGCTCACCCGCGATGAGTGGTTGGATATCTTCGAAATGGCCAACGTGGACTCCACAGAATGGGATACCATGATCGACTGCCTGGCGGACTGGACCGACCCAAGCGATGAACACAGACTCGACGGCGCCGAGTCCGACGATCCCTTTTATCAGGATCAAGGGTATCCTGTAAAAAACGGCCCGCTTGATAGCATCGAAGAACTTCTACTGATTAAGGGATGGGGCCCTGACGTCCTTTATGGGAAAGAAGCGGATGAAGAAACCGATGCCATTTTCGGAATCGCAGAGATTCTAACCGTATGGGGTGACGGAAAAGTAAACTTGAATACGGCGAGTACGGATCTTCTGTTGAGCTATTCCGAATACGAGGACTGGGAGCTGGAAGGGGTCATGGAAGCCCGTAAAGGCGAGGATGGTGAAGCGGGAACCCCCGACGATGGAATTAAGAGTCTCGAGGAGGTCGGCGCGGATGCTAACAAATTTAAATTGCAAAGTGATTTTGTGAAGGTAACGTCTGTAGGTGATATCTTCGGGAACCAGTATCAAGTCGAATGTATCTTTCTGTTGAGTGGAAATGATGCGGTAGTGGTTTTCTGGGAAGAGGGACCCGTTAAATAATATGCAAATGCACGAAAAAATCATAACTGCGGTCAGTCGTACGCCGGAGGGCATCGAGTGGACCAGCCTGAAAGTCAAGCAAGACGGCACCGAACCCATGCAGCAAGATTCCATTTCCATTCCCCTTTCCGGGAAAACCTCCGAAGAGATCTTGGCCTCCATCGAACTCCCGGAGAATGTTACCGAACACCTGAAGGGCGACATCACCATCCCGCTGCGAACGGCCGAACTACTCATGCGAGTGATGGAATTCCCCGCCACGGACGATACCGAAATTGCCGATATGGTCGGCTTCCAAATCGACAAAATTTCTCCATTCCCCACTGATCAACTGGCTGTTTCGCACGAAGTGCTCCACCAAAACGAAGGCACCTCCCTGGTTCTCATGGCGGCCGCCAAACGAAGCTGCATCGATGCCATCGGCGATGCCTTTGAAGAAAAGGGCGTTCGCATCCATAGCATAGATGCCCGCGTACTGGGCTGGATGCACCTCTTGCGGAATGAGGGGCATATCGCCGATGAAGGATGTGAAATCCTAATCATCGAAGACGGGGTTGATTTTTCGCTCATCGTCATCGATTCGGGAGTGCCGCTGGCCTTTCGTATGCTGCACGGAGAAACAGACGACATGAACGTGGTCGAGGAATTGGCCTACGAGATAGGCTACACCCTCACCACCCTCGATAGCGAGCGGGAGATGCCTACCCCCTCCGCCATCCAATTCTGGAGCCGGGAAACCCTCTCCGCAAGCTTACGGACCAAACTTTCAGAAACGACTGGATTACCGGTTCATTCCCATCAACTCACAACGCTACCGCCACTTTCCGACGGTATCGTTCGGAGGGCGCTCTCCTCAGAGAGCCATATCGAATTAATCCCCCGCGAATGGATCGACCACGAAATCCGAACCCGACTCCGTAAAAAATTCACCCTGATCTCATCGAGCATTGCCGCCATGTGGCTGATCGTCCTGCTGATTTTCTTCGGCACCTACAAGGTTCGTGCAGCACAACTTTCACGCGTACAGAGGCAAGCCGCAGAACTCGAGCCTGCCGCAAAAAAAGCGACCGAGAACCGGAACAAGCTCAACACGTTGAAGGTCTACACCGACCGCTCCGATTCCGCGCTCGAATGCCTCCGGGAAGTCACGGATCGATTGCCCATCGGTGACATTGAATTCACCTCCTACAGCTACACCAAACGAAAAGGCGTGAAATTAATCGGAACTGCCGGTAGCGACGATAAAATTTACGACTATTTCGAGAACCTTTCGGACTCCGAATTGTTCGACCAGCTCAAGGACCAGTCTGTAAACAACAAAACCTCCAAGGGTGTCCGCCGCGCAGTCTTTTCTGTTTCGCTGGATCTCCCTACCGAGGAGGCTAAAAAATGAAGATTTCACAACGGGAAATGATTTTGGGTGTAGCCACACTGGCCGCCGTTTTAACTGGCCTAACCTGGTACATCGTCGACAGCAAAACAGAGCAATACAGCGCAAACAAAGACCAGATCGAAAAACTCGAACAGCAAATCCGGCTGT
>JAOZKS010000445.1 GCA_029935255.1 Pontiella sp. | reverse complement strand
GGATTGGGATCAAAGTTTTTATTATCATTTTCTGGGAACGATTGCCGACAGGAAGAGAGGCTTCTACGGGATAAAGACCGAGCGTTATAAACTGATCCATTATTATAACAACATGGATGAGTGGGAGCTGTTCGACCTCGAATCTGACCCGCAAGAAATGCACGACCAATATGACAACCCTGAATACACAAGTATTGTTGAAGATCTCAAAAAGCAAATCGGGCAAAAGCGCAAGTTGCTTGGCGTAACCGACCAGCTAGAAGAGGAAATCGAGCATTATTATGAAAATAAAGCCGAATTGAGAAAGAAGTTCAGAACCGGAACATACCCTCAGTATAAAAATAAAATCATTGCTAATACCAGAAAAGTTGGCTCCGACGCGGATTGGAAAAAGTAGGCTCTGTAGCGGAACTTGCCGCGAAGCATGATTTCCGGCAATCAAGACCGGCTAGATATCAACGTCTTTATTACCCTTCTTCCATACAATGCTTTCCACAGTCACCGGAATATCCCAAGGTCGTGGAGGTTGTGGAGTGCAGTAGATAGGATCTGGGTCGCGTTTGGGCCAGCCCGGAATCAAGGCTTCGAATTTTCGGCGCGATGCCAAGGCTGCTTCATCTTCAGTCCCTGTGATGTCGGTTTTTTCCTCGGGATCCACTTTCAGATCTATGAGCTTCTGAGGTTTGCGGTCGGTGCCGATGTAGAGCTTGTAGCGCTCGTCTCGTACGACACGATCGCGGAAATACCATTCGTTTTCTACGCCTCGGTTGCTGACTTTTGCGTTGTTCTGCCCCCCCATGGCAAGAATCCAATCCCGATGGGTGCAGCTCTCTTCACCGCGCAGGTAGGGGGCGATGGAAGAACCGTCGACCTGGTCTTTCCCGGGGATCGGTTGCCGAGCCAAATCGGCAAAGGTAGGGATGGCATCGGTAAAATCGACCAGTGCTTCGCTGACGCGACCCGCAGGTATGGTTCCCGGCCAGTTGGCAATGAACGGGATATTCACGCCGGGCTCAATGGTCTGGGCCTTTCCGCCGGGGATGGAGCGGGTTCCAATATGTCCGGCCATCAACGGGGTCGTTCCGTTGTCGGAAGAGAAAATCAACAAGGTATTTTCGCGGATTCCCATTTCGTCCAATGCCTCTGCAAGACGTCCCAAAAGAAAGTCCGTGTATCGCACCATGGCTTTGTGTTTATCCACATCCGTGGCTGCGTCAGGTTCCCGGGGTGTTGTGGTGAACGGGGTATGGGTTAAGACCATCGGGTAGTAGATGAAGAATGGACTGTCGTCCTCTTTGTGCGAGCGCGCAAAATCGATGACGAAGTCGGAAAACATGTCGGGGCCGAATGCACCGTGATAGGTTTGGGCAGGTTGGTCCTTGGTGATTATGTACGGGTTCCAATAGCGCTCGTCGCTAGGTGGATTCTGCCCTTCGCCGCCCGTCCACATGCACCAGTCATCGAACCCAGCCTTGTCCATGGCATCCGGTTCAACTCGGTAGTCATTGATTTGCCACTTGCCTGCGGCAGCCGTGGCGTAGCCGGCATCGCGCATCATGAGCCCAAGGTTGCACGGATAGGCATCGACATCGTATCGCGCGCCAGCTCCCCAGCGGGGAACATCCCAGTGGTTGATCCATCCATTGCGGTAGGGATATTGGCCGGTAAGAAGGCACATCCGGGACGGCGTGCACTGGGGCATGCTGTATGTGTTCTCGAAGCGGATGCCGCCGGAGGCAAGGCGATCGATGTTGGGCGTCTCGATATCGGTTGCGCCATAACAGCTGATCCACTCCTTGCCCAAATCATCCATCAACACAAAAATTATGTTGGGTTGTTTCATCGTTACTCCTCAAATAGCGGATGATGGAGGACTAGTTTCCGGGGTCGTCATATTGTTTTTTTTCACCGCTCATGAGGTCTTTATCCAGCTTTTTCATCTTCTCCTCACGTTCGTCTTTGAACTCCAGATATTTCTGCAGATATTCCTCATCTTCTGATGGCAAAGGCAACATTCGGTCGGCCTCCGCCTTAAGTTTCTTCTTGATGGGTTCAAGTTCGGGAGAATCCGATACATCGGTGAATTTACGGTGATCCGCTGATCCGTGGGTATCCCAAAGAGATCCCCAGCCATCCAGGATATACCGGTCGTCACGCGCCATATTAAGCACATTCATGAAACTTACGGTAACATCGCGCAGGCTATCTTTTTCACCCGTCATTAACGGTTTGAGACTCTGCCCGTCAAACTCATAGTTTTCCGGCAAATCAAGGCCGGCGAGGTCAATAAGGGTCGGGGTTACATCCGCCAAGG
>JAOZKS010000444.1 GCA_029935255.1 Pontiella sp. | reverse complement strand
AGCACTTCGTCGCCGGGTTCGATGAGCGCGCGGATGGCGAGGTCGAGCCCCTCGCTGACGCCTACGGTGACGAGCACTTCGTCTTCGGGGTTGTAGAAAACCCCGGTCTTCTTTTCAATGTACTGCGAGATGCCGCGGCGAAGCGATAACAACCCCATGTTGGAGGTATAGCTGGTGATGCCGCGGTCGAGCGCCAACGCGGCGGCTTCGCGAATATGCCAAGGGGTGACGAAGTCGGGCTCGCCAATCCCCAAACTGATGACCCCCTCGCGCGAACTGACGATTTCAAAGAAATCGCGAATGCCGGAGCGGGGAATGTCCTGGACGGTTTGGGCAATGCGGCTACGGAGAGACTTTGAGTCGTTCATCGTCCTCTCCCGTGTGCATGAGAATGCCGTTTTGCTTATACGTTTTCATCATGAAGTGCGTGGCCGTCGAGGTGATGCCCGGCATGGTGGAGAGTTTTTCACTCACGAAAGCGGCGGCATCGTGCATGGTGCGCCCTTTGATGAAGAGGAGCAGGTCGAACCCACCGGACATGAGGAAGACTGAATCGACTTCGGGGAATCTGCTGATCCGATCGGCAATACGGTCAAATCCACCTTCGCTCTCGGGCGTTACTTTCACCTCGATGGCGGTGGTCACCAACGACGCATCGAGCTTTTCCTCGTTCACGACGGCTTGGTAGGCGCGGATGATGCCGCTCTTTTCATATTCGGCAATTTGTTTTTTCACCTCGTCAACGGAAGTCCCCAGCATCTTGGCAAGGTTTTCCGGCGACTCGAGTGCGTTCTGTCTCAATAGGTTCAGTAGTTCGTTCATAATTTCACCGAGGGTTAAAGTTGTCGGAATCTAACGGTTTACCGCCTTGCGACCAAACCAAAAAAAACGCCCCGGCGTGCGGGGCGTTTGCATTCGGCGTTTTAGACCCGATTAAAAGTCGTATGCAATGTTAACGCCGCCCCAGAACTTTTTGTTGTTCTCGTAGAACGATTTTGCCGAGTTGCGGATGGCTCCACCGTTGAGCAGGGTGTAGGTCAGGTTGACCGATGCCGTCAGGTTATCGAGGATTTCATAACTGCAGTTTCCATAGAAATTGAAATCGTTGAAGCCCTTGTCCTTGTTTTCTCCCCAGTAATAGTCGTTGTAGGAGGTGTTTCCCCAACCGGCAGAAGCTCCACCTTCAACCCACAGGTAGTCGCTCACCTGATATGGAGCCACCACGTCGAACAGGATGTAAACCCCGTCGGCCGCATCGACATCACCAAAGAAGGTCATGGAAGGAATCACATAATCCTTGAGGGTAAGGACGGTTGCCGTTGCGAACAGCTCGGTAGTGGATTTGCTGTTGATTCCGCCGGGTTGGCCAGCCGCTCGATCCGCATTCGCGGGATAGTTATATCCGATAACACCGAGATCAATCGCCACATCGTTCAGATCCAACGGCAAGGTGTAGGCCAAAGACAGGTCGAGTTCAGAAAAATCGCCGCTAATTCCTACGAAATTATTTCCAAGGTCATAGTTTCCCCAGACATTGAAACTCACGCCATACTGAGCAATCGTCAACTGCGGTTGAACCACAAAGTCGTTGTTTCTAACCTGTCCGCGCCAAACGTGTGCTGACACCAAGGCTACCTCGGCAGTGACTTCAACCTGGGAATTATCGGAACCTCCGGCCTGACCCACCATAACCACTTCGTTTTCAGCGATTGCTCCGCTAGCTGCCAACACAGCCACCATTCCAAATACCATACCTTTTTTCATCCGAGCCATCCTCCTGTTAATTCGCTCCCTATAAAATCCAATCCCACCGCGCCCGTCGCAGCATATTGACGATAAACTTGGCGTAATCTCGCACTTGCCCTCTATTCATGCAACCCATTTCGCTTGCAATGTTATTAACAGGCTGATTTCAGAAACACCCCATGGATAAAGGCTTATATGCCCATGATCACGAGGCTCCTTTCACAAAGAAAGACTTCCAAAAACCCCTTTCGCGCATATCGCCGCCGACTTTACCTTGATTCCTTCCAAATTCTACGAAGACTACATTTTGGCCGAAGAGCAACGCCGTTTGGACGAGGCTGCGGCCAGGCCTATGATGATGGCGATGTCCAGCCCCGATCCTTCAAACATGGGGGTCGATTTCAGTGCAGAAAAAGGGGTCCGGAATGGCCCTAGGCCAAGCCCGTACAGACTAAAAGTCCGTCTCCATTTCACTACGACAGAACTACAAAGATGCAGCTCCTATGTAGTTCATTCGCAACAAAGTGGAGAGTGATAATGAGCGAGAGCCTGAGGTTTACGTGCCGTCA
>JAOZKS010000113.1 GCA_029935255.1 Pontiella sp. | reverse complement strand
GGCACACTCAATTATACGGTTCTTGGTTTCTACCTTGCGGGGATGATCGGGGTCGGCCTGTTTTTTGCGAGGCGGCAGGACAACGCGGAAATGTTTTTCCTCGGCGGGAGAAAGCTGCCCTGGCTTGCCGTGGCGATGAGCATGTATGCCTCGCTCACCAGCGCCGTCACTTTCCTCGGCCTTCCCGGCACCGCCTACTCCGAAAACATAGCGCTCATCATCGTCTGCATCATGAGCCCGATCGTAGCGCCATTCATATTGCTCCTGTTCTATCCGATCTACCACCGCCTTCAAGTCACCACCTCGTATGAATACATCGAGAAGCGCTTTGGTCCATCCGCGCGCTACGGGGTCGCCGGACTTTTCGTTCTCGCACGCCTCGGCTGGCTTGGAACGGTGGTCTATGCCCCCTCCATGGCCATGTCCATCGTCACTGGAATTCCGCTATGGACATGTATCTGCATGATGGGTCTGCTCGCCACGGCCTACACCGCGCTCGGCGGCCTCGCCGCAGTTGTCTGGACCGATGTGATCCAATTCATCATCCTCATCGGCGGCGCGGTCTGGGTGGCGGTCAGCCTGATGAACGGAGTCGGCGGCGGCCTTGAAACCATCATGGCACTCGCCCATGAAACCGGCCGGTTGCACATTGCCGACTGGAGGCTCGACCTCTTTGCCATGTCCGGCCCCATCGTCGCGGTATCGTTCTTTTTTCAGCTCATGCAGGACTACGGCACCGACCAGGTCACCGTCCAGCGGCTCATGGCTACCGGTTCGCTGCGCAAAACCATCAAAGCCGTTACCTTTAACGCCTGTACCGACTTTTTCATCATCGGGCTCCTGCTCTTCATTGGTCTGGGTCTCTTCGCCTTTTTCCAGACCTTCGAACTGCCCGACTCCATTACCGGGGATCAGGTCATGCCCTACTACATTATCCATTATCTCCCGCAAGGGATCTCCGGCCTGCTCATCACCGCCGTCTTCGCCGCCGCCATGTCCAGCATGGATTCCGGGATCAACTCCATTGCCACGGTCATCTTGAACGACTTTGCGAGCTCAGTGGAAAATAAAGTAAAGGCCGCACGCATCCTCACCGTGGTTCTAGGCATATTTGCAACGGCCATCGCCTTCTACGTTTCAACCATCGGGGGAATCATCAAAGCGTTTGCGTCGTTCATGAGTTTGTTCAGCGCACCGGTACTTGCCTTGTTCCTGCTGGGTGTGCTGACACGGCGCGGAAACTTTTCGGGCTGGCTCATCGGCCTCGCCGTTTCCGTCCCGGCCACGTTGTGGCTGCAAAAAGGGATTGAAGCGCACTGGATCTACTACTTCCCCTTCTCCTTCTTCATCACCTTTGGAACCGCCCTGCTCGCCAGCCGGTTTTTTAAAGTGAAAGCGCAGACGTAGATCCGATTTAGAACTCGACGAGCAGCCGCGCGTTCAGGGCGCTGGCGGAATAGCCATCGCCGAAACGTCCATCGAGCCCGACCGCCCATTCGTACACCTTTCCCGATTCGGCTTCAGCCCAAAGAGAAAGGCCCAACCCCACCTCGAACAGGTTTTCGACTGGAGCCTGCATACCCAAGGTATAGTGCCCGGATCCTCCGACGAGGGAGTAGCCCACGCGTTGCTCGTCGCTGTTGAATTCGTGAAGCCAGTTTGCATGGGTTTCCGGCATCAGGACAACGCGATCATATTCCCGCTGGTAACTAACCTTGAGGCCTAGTTCCGATTGCATGCTCCAGCGATCGTAGGCATCGACCTTTCGCGCCACGGCGGTGGTGGCGGTTTCGGAATAGCCTTCCTGTGTATAGTAGGAACCCAGCAGTCCAGCGGACGGAGTGAGGAACCAATGGTCGTTGCTGAAAACAAATTCCTTGCCGCCGCCCGCATAGAAGGCGAGCTGGTCGGCGCCGAATTCGGAAATCGTATCGAACAAGGTGCCGGATTTGGTATCGATCGAGCTGCGTCCGTAGCCCAGATTCAGGTCGCCGAACCAAGCCGTGGTTCCCCAAGAGGCGTAGAGCAAGCCATAGCCTGTTGTCGCCGCGCTATTATCGCCATCCTTCTGGCTGATGTCGGATTTGGCATAGCCGCCAGCCAGTCCGGTGAGCAGTTCCCCGAACGCTTTATCGATGCCCACAACCATCCCGTAAATAGAATGGTCATAGGTGGAAAAGTCGTTCGCCCCGTCGCGGCTGCCCCAGCTGCCGTACCCCTTGATCCAGCCTTGGACCTGGTCTCCGTAGAGATGCGGTCCGCGTGCGCCGGTCGGCCACATGGATTCCGGCATGACTCCGCGTTTGCGGGTTTGACTGAACCCTTCGAGCATGCCGTTTGCATGGGCATAGGTGGGCGCGCTGCGGTCGTAGAGTTGCGACAACTGGGCGTTCTGGGTTGCCCCGCCGAGCTGCGTGAGCATATTGAGCTGGTTGATGGCCGCCGGATTCCCATCGGAAGCCATCTGGTCGATTTCATCGCTGACACCCGCCATATCGGTTCCTTCCTCGAAGCCGGCACTCTCCGCCAAGCGCGCACGTGTGATTTGGGCATAAAGATCGTCGTTGTCGGAATAAAACGCCACCTTCAGGAGCGATCCGCTCGTCTGGCCATTCAGCACATCCAAATCCGTGCCAGCCGCATTGGTGACCCCATCCACAATCAAGGTTTCCGCAGACACCAGCAAGTTCGTATAGATGATTCCCACGCCAAGCGCATCGATCGGCCCTGCATACTGCAGGGTGGCCTCCGATTCAAATTCCGCCGTATCGTCGACCGCGAGCAGTTCCGTCACCGGATCAACCGCACCATTGGTCATACTATCGAATGAAAACGTTGAGATGGCATCTTGATAGTAGTTGGACGCCGACATCTGGCCGCCGGAAGAAAAGGCGAGTTGCGCACCGTTGCTCAACAACAGGGCACCCCCAACCTCAACCCGTCCGCCGTCGGCGAGTTGAAGGCGATTACCCGCCCCATGGACGGAAAGATTGCCAGAATTCATCCAAAGCGAACCCGTTCCGGTCGCCAAAACCACGTTACTGATGCCGCCGGAACCGATCATGCCGGACAGGCTGTCTACATGCCCCCCGTTGGAAATCGTCAGGGTGTTATACGAGCTGTTGGTTCCAATCGCCAACGAGCCTGAATTAGACCAGACCGAGCCTGAACCTTCGACGATCACCTGGCTGGAGGAATCCAACACCGCATTGGAACTCATCAACTGAGCCCCGCCGGAAAGGGCAATGGAACTCTGCTCCATATACAGGTTGGTCGACCCGAGATTCCATTTTGCAGATGCCCCCGTGAGAACAACGGATCGCCCGTCGCCGAGTCCATTGGTCATTCCCGAAAGCTCCCCCGTCGTTTCCAGCGTGCCACCCGAAAGAAAGTTAAAGCCCTGGATCGATGCATCGAAATTGGTGGCCACAACCAACCAACCGTCTTGATCCAGATTAAAGGTGTTGTTGGTACCATTGACCACCATGCCGTTGCCGACCGAAATCTTGCCGCCCGCAGAAACCGACACCGCGTTTCCTGAATTGCTCACCGAGCCGATTTCCAGCGAATCTGTAAGGGTTAAAAGTGAATTCGTTCCGGTTACCGAAACCGTGTTGTCCATGGAATTGGAGCCCAAACCTACAAAAAGGGTTTCAGCCATCACCTGTCCGCCATCCTCGATATACAACGTATTTCCAGAGGAGGTTCCGCCCACCACGATGTTGGTGCCGGATCGGTTCCACTGCCCCGTAGATCCGGTGATACCCAAGGTGCGTCCGCCGTCAATGGCATTTGTCATTCCGGTCAGAGAACCGCCCACATACAACCGGCCGCCTTCATTAAAATTGAATCCCGCCATGGAAGCATCGAAATCCGAATAGACCGTAAGCTGGCCCTGGTCGTTGAGATCGAATTCGTTCCCCGTTCCTTCGACGAACAGACCGCCAGAGAGCACCACTTTCCCCTCATCGGAAACGACAACCCGGTTCCCGGTATTGCTGGCCGTCCCGATATACAAATCTCCATAACTCTGCCATTCCGAATGGGTTCCCGAGATGCTGACCACATTGGTCATTGCACTATCCCGCGCTCCAACCCGACCGTCATATGAAACGACACGACCCCCATTGATCACATCCATTTGGTTGTGCGACCCGGCATCGCCCACCACAAGATCGCTGTCCAGAATAAGGTTGGCCCCCGAAACCAGCACCGAGTTTCCGGTTGCCGATTGGTTAATACCAATCCCCATTGAATTGGCGGTCACCTGAGCCCCGTTGGTGACTATCAGCGCGTTTCCGGAGCTTTCGACACCAAGAAATAGATTTTCAAAAAGGTGGAGCTGGGCATTCGCCCCAAGCGCCAGCCAGTTATTGGTGGCCTCCGACACTCCGCCGACGTAGGCATTTCCCGCGCCCAACTCCACCCCGTCGGCGATCTGCAAGCCATTTCCGGCCGTAAGAACTCCGATCTCTACATCACCGAATCCAATATCTAAATCTGCGAAAACAATCTCCTGCGTCCCCTCTTCAACAACGAACGACTGCCCTCGTGCGGAACCAAGAAACACCAGACACATCACCAACAAAAACCCAAGTTTACTGCTCATACACCCCCCATTCAGCCCACCACGGGCAGAAAACATGTAACCATGCCAAAAAGCCCCAATCTCTGGAAACTTTTTTTCCAAGGATTGGAAATGCATTTGACGCAGTTTGAGTAAATCCGCAGAAGAAAGAAGCACCGCAACGAAGCCAGAAGCATCGTCTTGCTACAATCCAGATGCACGATCGTGCATCTGGATTGTACTTTCTCTGGGTGAAATGGAGCCCTCCGATCCCTCCATTGGTGTGCGTAATGCGGCTGACGTACGGCCATTCTGGAGGAATGACAGATCGCCTGGTGTCTACAATCCTTGACGGGTCATGGCGAAATCCCCATTATCCCGCGCCAATATGAAACAGGAAAAAGCAACCGTTGTTGAACATCATAATTTTCAGGGTGAATACCGGATTCTACGCTTTGCCGCGCCGTCTATCGGGCCACTCGTAAAGCCGGGGCAGTTTTTGCATCTGCTGATTCCCCATCTGGGCGATCGGATTTTGCGGCGCCCGTTTTCAATCTATAAGGCCGATTCCGAGGGCATCTCGATCCTCTACAAGCCGGTTGGGCGCGGATCGGAGGCCATGAAGTCGCTTCAAGTGGGCGACACGGTCGATATTATCGGCCCACTCGGCAATGGGTATCCGGAACTTGGAAAAAACAAGTTCCCCGTCCTCGTTGCGGGAGGCTACGGCAATGCCGCGCTCTACCTGAAAGCCAAGGCGCTTCCCGTGAAGGGCGTCGCCTTCTTCGGCGGGCGCACGGCGGAGGATATTTTGTGCGTCGAGGAATTCAAGGCACTCGGGTGGGATGTTCGACCCACCACCAATGATGGGTCGCTCGGAGTCCAAGGCCTCGTGACCGCCGATTTTGATCCATGGATGGCGGAGCAGGATATTCAATTGCTCGAACTTTTTGTCTGCGGCCCGGGGCCGATGCTGAAGGCGATGGGCGACCGCGCGATGGAACACGATTTTACGGCGTGGCTTTCGATGGATGAAAATATGGCCTGCGGCGTGGGGGCGTGTTTGACCTGCGTCATTAAACGCAAAACCGCCGATGGCTGGGAATGGGCGCGTTGCTGCAAGGACGGCCCCGTCTTTGAGTCTAGAGAGATTATTTGGGAATAATCTCTCTAGACTCAGCCGGGTGCGGGGAGCAAGGAGCTTGGAGAAAAGAGCAGAGAGTAAATCACATGGCTCAGTTTAGATTTCAAGATTTGGAGATTTGGAAGCGGGCAATCGAAATTGCTGACAAGCTGCTGGATATCGCTGTGGAAATGGATGATCGGAAGTATTATCGATTTTCCGATCAACTTCGTGGTGCCGCACTGAGCATTTCAAACAACATTGCCGAAGGTGCCGGCTCGGCATCGAAGAAAGAGTTCGCCCAGTTCCTGAACTTCGCAAAGCGCTCATGCTTTGAAAATGCCAATATGTTGATCCTGTTTTGTAAGCGTGGATTAATTACTGAAGAGTTGTGCGATGCCCAACTGAAAAAAACTGGAAGAGGAAAGTAAAATGATTGAAGCCTTTCGAAAAAGCCTTTTAGGGGGAACCCGCTAATGGAATCGAAGAACTCCACGCCCCCACCTCCCAGCTCCTCGCCAAAACAGCCTGCCATGGCTGTTCGCATCGGAAGTATGACGATGCGTAATCCGGTGACGGTGGCTTCGGGGACGTTTGGCTATGGGCCGGAATATGCGGATCTGGTCGACCTAAACCGGCTGGGTGCAATTACGGTGAAGGGCATCGGCCCGGAGGAAACGCTGGGCAACCCCACTCCGCGGACGTTCGAGACGCGCGGCGGCATGCTGAACGCCATCGGGCTTCCGGGGCCGGGTGCACAGGGTTTCATTGAAAAATATGTGCCGTTCTTGAAACAGTACGACACCCCCGTGATTGTGAATATTTGGGGCAAGGGCATGGAGGACTATGGCACGGTGGTCGAAATGCTCGACGGGGAGGATACGGTTTCGGCCTACGAGATCAACCTGTCGTGCCCCAATGTGAAGGAGGGCGGCTCGGCCTTCGGCACGGATACGGATTCGTTTTCGCGCGTGATTGAACTGGTGCGCGGCAAGACCCAGAAGCCGATCATTCCAAAACTGGCCCCGAATGTTTCCGACATTGGAGCCTTTGCAAAAGCCGCGGAGAATTGCGGGGCGGATGCGATTTCGATCATGAATTCCTACCCGGCCATGGCGATCAATATTGAAACGCTGGAGCCGGAGCTGGCAAACCGTACGGGCGGGCTGAGCGGACCGCCGATCAAACCGATTGCAATCAAGCTGGTTTGGGATGCCTTCAAAGCGACGAAGCTTCCGATCATTGGAATGGGCGGCATCTACGAGCCGGAGGATGCGATCGAGTTCATGATCGCCGGTGCAACCGCCGTGGCGGTAGGCACGGCCAACTTTACAGACCCGACGACGATTGATCGCGTAATTGACGGTATCGAGGCTTATCTCACACGCAAGGGTTGTAGCTCGGCCGGCGATATGGTCGGCACGGTGAAGGCATGAACAAAGCACGGCTCAGCGGTGTGATAGGTCTGGGGGGCGTCTTTTTGGCGCTGACGGCTTGGTTCTCTTTTTTTCAACCGTTCATCCCCGGTGCGGTTTACGCCGCTATTCCCGCACAAGCAACGTTCACCCATAAAGCGAATAATCTGGAAGAGCTACTGCAAAGTCCGGTGTGCAGCCAGATAGACAAGGCGCTCGGTGCGGGCAATTCGCTGGCCACACTGCTCGATTCGAATCCATGGACGGGACTGGCGGCCGATTCTGAAATTGTGATTGCAGACCTCCCTTTTCGATTTTCCGGGCAGAACAAGGCGTGGGCGGCGGTGAGTTGGGTGGGCTGGCGAAGCCCGTGGCTGCGGTGGAAGCTGGAAAGCACACGGGCCGAGGGTCTTTCTTTTCTAGGCAAACATGCCGTCTGGCCGGTCTGGAAATATGAAACCCCGGACGTTGCGCGGGGTACGAGCTTGACGTTTGCCCTGACCGACAATCTATTTATCGCTTGCCTATCAGAAAACCCAACGGATATTCTTCTGCTTTTGGACACCTACGACCATCGGGCCCCTGCCTACAAACAACAAGGACAACAACCATGATGATATTCAAGTATGCCCTCCCCGTTATAGGCGCAGCATTCCTTG
>JAOZKS010000443.1 GCA_029935255.1 Pontiella sp. | reverse complement strand
GCAACCGCGGCCAAAACGTCACCGACGCCTGCGCCAAGCACGGCGGCTTCTACCTTGGCTCCGTCGGCGGCCCCGCCGCGCTGCTTGCCGAGAAAAACATTAAATCCGTCGAGGTCGTAGACTTCGAAGAGCTCGGCATGGAAGCCGTCCGCAAAATTAAAGTCGTCGACTTCCCCGCCGTCATCATCGTCGATGACAAAGGCCACGACTTCTTTGCAGATATTCTGAAGGGGAAAGCGTAGGATTAGTAGAACAGCTTCGCGCCTGTCGAAGTGTGTACAAAAAGCTGATTGATGGATACACGTCATGAAAAAACACACCGTCCATATCCTAATCATTTCCACGATCCTTGCGATGGTCGGCGCGGCCTATCGCTTCGGGCGCCCTGCGCCCCGCCAGCCAATTGAGAGGGAATCCACTCTGGCGAAGGTTCTGTCGACTGTGCCGAAAAAAGAACCCAGCAAACCCCTGCAGGATATCCGCGCCGCAACCCCTCCGCCAAACCCCGCGCCTCAGCAGCAACCGGAGCCTCAAACTCCTCCAGACATTGCAGAACAAACTCAGGAATTAACGCCGAAGCAGCGGCGGCGCAGAGCGTATTGGCAGCGGGTCGCGCAACAGTTCGAACAGCACGAAGAGATGCTCAATCAGGAAAACGATCCGGCTATGCGAATGCGGATCATCCAAGTAATGTCTAGAAATGTCCGAGTGGATACCCTCCGCACCCTCGACTGGGCCATGGACTTGGAGGACCCGGCGGAGCAACGGGCCGCGATGGAGGCCATTAATCAAAATGCACTGGTGGGCATCGGGGCGAATATTCAAACAGACGAAACAGGACTCCCGAAAATTATGGATACCACGATCCTAAGCGCCGTGGCCTCGACAGGAATGGTCCAACTCGGCGACTATATTTCCGGCATAGAGGCCGCGGATGGATCGATCATCAATTTTAAGAACCTACCCCTCCGGCAAATTGTTCAACTACTTCACGGCCAACCCGAAACCGAGGTTAAGCTCATCATGGAACGAGCACCAACCGAGGATCAACCCGAGCCCTATTTGTTCAATGTTCCCGTCCAGCGATCCATGATTATTATGGCGCCTTCATTTTGAATAGCCTGGAGTAATAACTCATCGTAGTTTTTGGTGGAGCCGTGCAGACTTCCTTTCGGGCACAGGTAAAACTAAGGGATTCTCTGCCGTGACTTTCTCGGCAGACTACGGCATGTTCCCTGTTTTCCCGTGCGCGGCAAGTCGCTTTCCCCCTGCGGGGGTGAAACGACGCTACACCACCTGTTAAGCGTATTTGGATGCCGGACTAAAATAAATTAACAACTTTAAACAAAAAGGGCGCAGAGAATGCTTTCACTTCTAATTTCAATTCTGGCATCGATCACGTTGGCGGGCGCTTTAATCGCTTCAAACATAAAAACAGGAACGACGGTCTTCTTCGGGATTTTCGGCTTCATCGCTGCATTCTATCTGGTCGGGTATTTGGTTCGGAAAAAGGTTGCTAAGGTTCAGAACGAGCTTCAGGAAATCATGCTGAATGGCCAGCAACGGATGAACCGGAAAGTTCAGCAATTCCAGAGCAAACCCGGCGGAAATATTAAGCTCATACAGCGCCAGATCGAGGCCGACCAGAAGGTCATTTATAAACAAGGGCTTGATTTCACCCAGCGCCTTGAGCCCTTCAAAAAGTGGTCTTTTCTGATGGGCCGGCAGATTGCGACCATGCGCATGCAGTTTCTCTATCAACTCAAAGAATTTTATCAGGTGGATGAGATTCTCGCTACCGCAGGACTATTTAAAGGCCCCATGATGATGGAGCCGATGCAGGTGGCCATGAAAATGGCGCGCCAGTATAAAAACAAGGATGTGGCGGGTGCTGAAAAAACCTTCAAACGGCGCGTGAAATGGTTTAGAGGCGATCGTGGCACGCTGCTCTATGGACTGATGTCGTGGATTTTCATGAAAGAAGGCGAACCCGAAAAAGCGCGCCAGCTTTTGATTAAAGCAAAAGATGTTACAAGCCATGAGACCTTTACCCAAAACTGGGAACGCCTATCCAACGACAAAGCAAAACACTTCTCCAACGCGGGGCTGGGTGATGAATGGTACGGCCTCTATCTGGAAAATCCGCCGACCCCAAAACAGCAGCGGATGCGGGGAAACCCACACAAAGGGCATAGGTTTTAGCGCCTGAAGCAGCCCCGACCCCTAAAGTGATCTTGTGGATAACCATCTGACCAACCCAAAGGTTAGGAGGCTTGCAGAAATAACCTGCACATTTAACGCAAAGTCGCGGAGAACGCT
>JAOZKS010000442.1 GCA_029935255.1 Pontiella sp. | reverse complement strand
GAAAAATGGCGACCCCTACGGGGTTCGAACCCGTGTTGCCAGGATGAAAACCTGGAGTCCTAGGCCTCTAGACGAAGGGGTCATCTTCCAAAAACGAGCGCGTACAATACCAAAACACCACCTCGGTACAACTAAAAATATTTATTTTTTACCTCTTGCCCGAACAGGTCGAACCGCATCTAATCCGCCCCCCTCACCATCGGGACAAACCGGACATACATATCGGGAATTTCGCGGAGATCATCCTCTGTTTTTTCAAGGATAACGAGCTGCTGAACACCGGAACCCACCGGTAGAATCATACGGCCGCCCGTCTTGAGCTGCGCAACCAGCACCGGGGGGATTTTTCCGGGAGCACAGGTGACGATGATGGCATCGAACGGCGCATACTCCGGCCAGCCCTTGTAGCCATCGCCGGTTTTCAGTTGCACACATCCATAGCCCCCAACCGCAAGTGCTTGCCGGGCATGGTCGGCGAGTTCGGGAACGATTTCGATGCTATAGACCTCCGCCCCCAACTCAGCAAGGATCGCGGCCTGATAGCCGGATCCCGTGCCGATTTCCAATATTCGGAGCCCCGGCCGAACCTCCATCCGCTGCGTCATGTAGGCCACGATAAAGGGCTGGGAAATCGTCTGCCCATGCCCAATGGGACAGGGGTGGTCGCCGTAGGGGTCGGCTCCGCTGCGAAATGCGGAGGGAATGTAGCCATGCCGATGCACGATCGCCATGGCATCCAGCACGCGCCCGTCATGGATTTTGTAGCGCCGCAGCTCTTCAACCATCGCCTTGCGCTCGGCCTCCATGGATTTCTCCTTTGCAGAACACCCTGAAGTCAGCCACAAAAGAGCGCAGAAAACAAAAAGGATGCCCCCTGCTGTTTGCGTTTCCTTGCGCGCTCTTGCGGCCAAAAAATCTAGTCCTGCTGTTTGGCCACCACGCTGTTGACCTTGTCTTCAAGCGACTGCTCCCGATCGGTTCGGGTTCCCAGTTTAATGTTGGTATGGATCCGGGGAGCCCCCATTGCGTGAACCGCTTCGTGGCACTCTTTGATCGCGGCGAATACTTCATCCCATTCGCCTTCGATATTCGTTCCGTTGGCATGCAGGCTGGTTTTCAGCCCCGGACGGTTCAGTACCGCCTCGCAGGCCACTACATATTTCGACAGGGAAACACCCACGCCAATCGGAACCACGGTTAAATCGACAATGACCTTCATGCTGAACTCCTCCGTTTGTCTACAAAGAGGCGGAACGCCACCATTTATAGTGCTCTCGTTCGAGCGTGTCTTTGGAGGGGAACGGATAGTAGAGCAGGTGGTTCTGGTCGCCGATAAAATAGCCGTTCTTGACATGGCTCCACCGGCAGGTCAACAGACGGGTTCGGTCGACCGTCTTGGTGGGCTTGCCGGCCGCGTCCAGTTCCTTGAAACATTCCTTGATCCGCTCGGGCAGGTTATGGATGGCGATCGAACCTTCGGCCGTGCGGTCGGAACCAATGATGGCGGTCGGATCGAGTTGCGTGAAAAATATTTTCGGCACACAGACGGGGGAGCCCGGATTCGTCACAAACTGGGTGAACGTCTTGGGGTTAAGATTGCTGGCGATCAACGGATGAACCGGGCAAATCTCGTCGTAGAGAAAGTGCTCGGCGGGAAATTCGGTGGGTAGCTCACCCTGCTCCAGGGCAAGAACCTGTCCATCGCGGGTGGTCAGATATAACTTTCCAAGTGCCTCAAGCGGAATGTGCTCCAGCACCCGGTAGATCCCTAAATAAAGTGAATTCTTCGGCGACCCATCGGCATGCGGAACACAACGCTCTTGCACGATCCCCATATCGAAGAACTCGGAACTAAAGTCCGGATCAAGCTCGAAATAAATCGCCGCGCCGCTCGACCGCTTATGCGAGCCTACCGCCAAATAGCGCCCGAACTCCTCTGCGGGCAACATGGAAGCCACCAAAGCCTCGGGAATCATTGAAAGATATAGATACGGTTTTTTCATCGTCATTTCTCCTATAATTGAAAATCGATGTTGTGTGACCTCGCCCGCAGAGGCTGGAGCCATGGTTGCAAGCCCACCCAAAACGTTCAAGCCTCATGTACACCTTTCTGAAAGATCCCAACGGTTGCTAGAAACCCTCCATCAGTTCGTAGTAGTCCTTAATCGTGTCGATGGATTTCATGGTGACCTGGCAAAGCATGACGCTCAGTGCCAGCACCACGGCCGTCCAGACGATCTTCGCCGTGCGGTTCAGTCCGGGTCGCCACCAAATCAGCGGCAGGGCCAAAGGGCCGACGCAGCAGATCGAAATCACAAT
>JAOZKS010000441.1 GCA_029935255.1 Pontiella sp. | reverse complement strand
CGGGAGAGGCCAATGACGCCTTTGAGGACGAGGGTGTAGTCGAGGCACTGCTCTTCGGAGAGCTCCCCGAGCGCGAAGGTGCGGGTGATGTCGGTGGTGCCGCCAAGGTATTGCCCGCCGGAGTCGATGAGGTAGAATCCATTCGGCTGGAGGGTGGCGCAGGTTTCGGGCTGCGGGCTGTAGTGCATCATCGCGGCGTTGGCGCCATAGGCGGAGATGGAGTCGAAGCTGAGATCAACACACTCGGGATTGCCCCGGCGGAAGCTTTCGAGCTGGTCGGCCACCGAACATTCGGTCAACCCGCCCTGGGGCAGCTGCTCTTCGAGCCATTTCCAGAAACGAACCATGGCCACGCCATCGTACTCCTGGATCTTGGCCCAGTTTTCGAGCTGTACGCTGTTTTTGCGCGCCTTCGGAAGGTCGGTCAGATCGATGTCTTCAATCACGGTGCATTCCGCAGGAATACATTGGCGAAGGAAGGTATTAACCCGGCGGTCGTCGAGATAGATGGACTGATCGGTCGGTAGCGCTTTAAGGGTAGCGGCCATGGAGGAATAGGGTTTAATGGAAACTCCGCTTTCGGCCAGCTCAGAGCGGACGGCTTCCGACACTTTGGCCTCGTCCACAAAAAGGCGTGCCTGATCGGCAGAGACGAGTGCGAAGGCCGTCACGACGGGACAGCGGGGAACATCCCCGCCTCGGATATTAAACAGCCAGGCCACATCGTAGAGAAAACTGACCAAATAATGATCCGCATCTTCTTTGGCCATGGCCGTCCGGATTTCCTCAAGTTTTTCCGCGGTGGAGCAGCCCGTGTATTCAATCCCGTGCAGGTGAACCGGAGCATCGGGAACCGGCGGTCGATCCGTCCAAAGCTCGGAAACCAGATCGCAATCGGTCACCATCCGGATCGATTTTTTATCCAGCTTTTTCTTCCACTCCTTCGCCTGTACAGCGGTCAGCTGCCGGCCATCAATCCCCACCGCACCATTTTCCTTCACCTGATCGCAGACCCAATCAATCAACGTGGGTACATCGGGGATACGCATTTTGAAGAGATCAATCCCCGTGCCCTCCAGCTGTTGTTCGGCCTGGATGAAGTAACGCCCATCCGTCCAAAGCCCCGCCGCCTCGCCTAGAATCGCCGCACTTCCGGCGGACCCCGTGAAACCGCTGATCCACTCCCGGCATTTCCAATGGGCATCCACATACTCGCTTTGGTGCGGATCGGCCGCAGGCACGATGTAGGCATCGAGTTGGGTTTCAGCCATTCGGGCGCGGAGGTGCTGTAGGTTTTGGGGGATGTTGGTTTTCATACTGGTGCTGCTCCATGCTTTAAAAGGGTGAAAACAAAAAAAACTGCCACGGAGAGACTCTCGGGGCAGTTTGATGGGTGGCTGGTGGATCTATACTTCAATGACGCTGAAATCATCTTTGCCGACTCCACATTCGGGGCATTCCCAATCGTCGGGAATGTCTTCGAATTGAGTGCCCGGTACAATACCGCTGTCGGGATCGCCGACTTCCGGGTCATAGATCCAACCACATACGTCGCAAATGTATTTTTTCATGTTCTAGCTCCTTAGTTCAAAAATTTTGGGATATAGTTCCTGTCTTTGGCGTGTGCCGCAAGGTCTTTTTCCCGCGAGTTTTATGCCTCGGCGAACTGCTCGGCATACTTGCCCATCATCCGACCGGCCTCGCGACACTCTTCCAGCACCTCGGGGGTCGGTACATACTGGGTCCGAATGGGTTCACGCATAAGTTCAATCTTCATCTCCTGCATGGCGGTCTCGACGGCCGATGCCCCCCCACGCTTGCTCCAGCCATACGATCCAAACGCAAAACCTTTCTTATTCGTTGGGCGCAACCCGGAGAGGTAGCAAAGCATTCCGGCCATGTTCGGCATGAGCGAATTATTGAGGGTCGGGGATCCAATGGCAATCGCGGCACAATCAAGCACTTCCGTTACAATGCGCGTGGCGTGGGTGCTATCGACATTATAAAACTGCGCCTCGACATTGCATTCCTGCGCCCCCTCAAGGATGGCGCGGGCCATCTGTTCGGTGCTTTTCCACATCGTCGCGTAGAGCACAATCACCTTGGGGCGCGGCTTACAGACGACATACCGCTGGTAGGCCTCGAAGACCTCCTTGATGTGGCTGCGCCAGATGACCCCATGGCTCGGGGCGATCATCTCGATATCCAGCTGGGCAGCGCGTTCCATGGTCTGTGCGATCGGGCGACCGTAGAGCATCACGATATTTGCGTAGTAGGCCTTCGCCGCCTGCAAAATTACATCGAGCGGCTCCTCGTCGTCGAACCGGAAG
>JAOZKS010000112.1 GCA_029935255.1 Pontiella sp. | reverse complement strand
ACAAAAACATTACGTGGAAATTGAATTTCAAGTAATGAGCACAAAAGAGGGGTCAGCCCGAACATTATAACATTGTACTTGTAGCGGCTTGTTTTTCATTTCAAAAGTAGAGGCATGGTTAGAACAGTAAGAGTGGAATATACGGGGGCGGTATATCATGTGATGTGCTGGGGGAATCGTTAGCAGGCGGTTTTTCGGGATGAACGCGACAACGAGCAGTTTTTGAGTACGTTGGGCGAAGTTTGCACCCGCTGTGGATGGCGAGTTTTTACCGGACTTGCTGATTTTAAAAAACCATTGAACCGACGCAATAATCAAACCCTGAACAGCCACACCAACAGCTTGTTAAGGCGGGCAATCTCCAAGGCCTGGAAGTCGGCGATATCCAACTTGCGCACCAATCGCAGGTTGCGGACGAGCAGCAGGAATACGAGCAGGTAGACCCCTCCCACCGCGAAGAGCAGGCCCACGTTGAACCATTCGTTTGCAACACGATCAAATAGCTGAACCTGATGTGTGATCCCAAACAGCGCGGCCGCTTCGAGGATGAGCACAAGCAGGATGCGAAGGAAGAAGCCGATGGGGAAATAGATTCCGCCGATGAGGCGGCGCGCCACCATCAGGCGCGGGGTAATGGTGAGGAAAAAGGTGCCTGCCACAGCGCATACCCCTCCCCATATTCCCCAGCGCAAGTGTACGATAAGCAACCAGTCCAGGAAGAGGTTGACTCCGATCTGGAGGACGAGCATGGGAAGCATGTTGTGGACTTTTTCCTTGGCCTTGAGCGCCATGGACAGCGGAATGGAGATGAGCGGAAGTGTGAGCACCAGACAGAAGGCGGAGGCCAGCATACCGGCTTCATCCATGACACCTTTGTAGATGATGTGGTAGGCCTCTGGAGCAAAGAACGAGCCGAGCACGGCGACGGGAAGCGAAACCATGATGAGCAACTTGTAGTAGGCTGGAATCAGCCGCTCCAGACAGTTTCGATCCTTCACGTAGGCTTCGGCAAATGCTGCGGTGAACAGCGAGAGCAGGGCGAGCGGAATGAAGGTGACGACGGTGAACGGCAGGCTGTAGCCAAGATCATATATCCCGGCGAGGGTGGTTCCTCCGACGGCAGCAAGGAAAAATATTTCGGAATACTTGAACATGACCATCCGGAGGATCGCGCTGAGCATGGCCGTGCCGGAAAACTTAAGCGCCCGGCGTTTGCCGATGCCAAACTCATCCGTGCGCCATGGCAAGCGGTAGACAAAGCGTACGAGCAGAACCACACCCAGACTGTAGACGAGGCCTGTGGCCAGCAGTTGCACATAGAATACCGTACTCACCTCGGGCCGGGCCGTCAGCCAAACGAAGAGCAATCCCAACCATAGGCTGCCTTGAAGAATCGAAAGCAAAGCGACGGTCTTTGTATTGAAGACGGAGGTGAAGACCGTGGAAACAAACTCCTTGAGCAGCAGCAGGCCCACCAGTCCGCAGGCGAGCATGAGATAGAATCTGAACGATTCAATGTGCTCGGCATGGAACAACCGTTGCAATGGAGTGGAAAAATAAAGCAGCAGCATGCTGATTGCGCACGTGGCCATAATTTGAATCACGGCCGATTTCCAGAGCAGATGGATGAGTCCTCTCCGATTTTTACGGATGGCGAGTTCAGGGACATAGCGCGTTAATGCCGAGCCCAGTCCCAGTCCACAGAAAATAAGCAGATAGGAGGATATATTGATCATCAGGCTATAGAGCCCGAATTTTTCCTTGCCGAGTCCGTTGACGGTTAGGATGCTTATCCCGAAATAGATGAAGAAAAGAACCAGCTTGCCAAGAACCATCCAAGGGACTCCGCTGACGGCTTCGCGCGAAAAGAAACCCGTTCCCTCGTGGTGGAGCTCATCATGCTGGGAGTGGTCGGTCATGGGCGTACGTGCTCTCTATCGTTCTCGGGCCCGTTCGATTCGCCGGGCAATGGAGGGATGGCTGTGCAACAGAAATTCAACCCATGCGGCCGGCTCTTTGTTGGAGAGGTTTTGCTCGGCCAGCTTTTCAAAGGCCGAAACCAGCGCATCGGCCGACCCTGTTTTTTGGATGGCATAGGCATCGGCGGCGAACTCCCGCCGCCGCGAATGCATGTTTGCAAAGGGCATCGAAACGAGCGAAAAGATAAAGAGGCTGAACATGAAGAGCGGCGCCGCTCCAATATCGAAGATGTGGGCAAACCCAAGCGCTCCGGAAAGCTGTGTCAGAACGAGGTGCGAAATATAGAAGCCGAGGAGTGCGAGCACGGAGCTGGTGAGCATCAGCCGTGCGGTATCGTGGTTTTTATAGTGCCCCACTTCGTGCGCAAGGATGGCCAGGATTTCTTCATGGGAATAGCCGGTCAGCAGCGTATCGCTCAGAACAATGCGCTTGGTGCGGCCTACTCCGGAAAAGGCCGCGTTCGCGGCATTGGTTCTTGCATCCATCCCCCATTTATAAACACCCTCCACCTGGATGCCTGCCTCGTCCATCATTTGGAGCACGGCAGTCGTGAGGTTGCCCTCCTCGAGGGGCTCAAACTTATGGAACAACGGCATGATGACCAAGGGAAGGAGGGTCGAGAGGACGATGGCAAAAAGAATATAGAAGACGGAGGCGAACAGCCACCACCAGTTCGGCATCCAACGCAGCAGGGCATAGATGACCGAAAAGAGAAGCGTGGCCAATGCGATATCGATCAGCAATGATTTGACGAAATCACCAAACCATTCCCCGAAGGTTTCGCTGGAAAGCTCGTAGTGGCGCTCCAGCACATGGCTGGAGTAGTAGGAGAGCAGAAACATGCAGGCCGCAAATCCGAAAACCGTGATGGCGGTGTAGGCCGCGTTGGTGACATACCAAAGCTGTTCGCCGAAACGTGCGGACAGTCCGTTGGAGAGCATGGCCGAAGCCCCGCTGAACTGATAGACCGCAAGCAACGCGGCCACCAACAGAATTTGAATGACAAACAAACGGTTATGGATGGCGTCGTATTCCTGCGCCATAAGCTCGCGTTGCGTTGGGATTGGGTCGCCCATGGTTAGAGATCGGTCGAATAGCCGACGAGGGTCAGCAAGCGGTCGAGTTCGTCGTTATTGTGGAAGTCGATCTCCAACGAACCCTTCACTTTGCGACCGTTGGCCAGTGTTTTGGAGGGATTCACACGTACGCCGGTTCCAAAATATTGATGGAGTTCATCGGACAGGGTGTGGAGATAGTCGCTGGGTAGATCCATTTTTTCGGCACGCGGTTTCTTGGGCGGCCGGTTTAGTTTCTTCACGAGCTTTTCCAATGCCCGGACGGAAAGGCCTTCCTTAAGAGTACGTTTTGCGAGCACCTCCTGTTCCTTGCCGCTTTCGACCGACAGCAGCACTTTGGCGTGGCCCACGGAAAGGATGCCCTCGGCGACCACCTTGCGAATCCCATCCGGCAACTCCAGCAGGCGCAATGCATTGGCCACCGTGGCGCGGGCCTTGCCGACTTTTTTCGCCACATTTTCCTGGGTCAGCTTGAATTTTTCCTGAAGCAGGGCATAGCCTGCGGCTTCTTCGATCGGATTGAGGTCTTCGCGTTGAAGGTTTTCGATCAGCGCTATTTCAAGGGCTTTTTCATCGGAGGCCTCGATGACGATGACCGGCACCTTTTTCAACAAGGCGGACTGGGCGGCGCGGAGGCGGCGTTCGCCGGCGATGAGTTCGAATTTTGTTCCGACTTCGCGCACCAGCAAGGGCTGGAGGATTCCGTGTTCCTGAACGGACTGCACCAACTCCGTAAGGGCTTGCGCATCAAAGGTGTTCCGGGGTTGCCACGGGCTGGCTTTCACTTTACTGACGGGTACTTTGCGCATACCGCAATCCGGTGCGGATGCCGCCGTTGCTTTCGCTGCCGCCCGCTTGGCGGTGGCTTGTTTTTTCGCCGTGGTTCCGTCCTTGATCAATACATCCAGTCCACGCCCTAATCCAATATGTTTTCCAGCCATAGCTGCTCCTGTTCCTCAATTTCCACAAAACCGCATTTTTCATCCAAACGGCGAAAAATAAAAGGCTAAACTTTCCCGCCACGGGAAGTTAATCGAGTCGCATGCGAATACGGGGCTCTTCCTTGGGCTGGGCCGCCGCTTCCTCGGCCTTAATCTGCTGATGGGACTTCACCTCGCCCTCGTCCTTTTCCGGACGAAAACAGTCGCGCACCCAAACGAGATAGATGCAGGCCATGATGCCCCATGTACAACTGATGAAGGTCAGGGTGGCCGGGGTGATCAAATGAACGTTCTGCAGCTCGTGCACCTGATCGGCGGAATAGCCCATGTGTGCATAGAGGTTCGGCATATCCATCTCGGAAAAGGTGAGCATCAGCGAGGAAGCGGTAAGGAGGATTAGGGCATAGGCCCCCCACCACGCATGCATTCTACGCGAGAACGCCCCCCACCCCACATAACCGCAAACCAGAGAAATGAAGAGCATCACAAGAAGACCCGCAAATCCGCTGATTACATGGCCGAAGAGGAACACGGTGTAGTTCGTGGTGGCACCGGTGAAAACGGAGAGGCTGCCGAGAATCAAAATAAAACTCATGGCCAAGAGCGGCAATGGGCAGCGGTCCGTCCAGCTAGGGTCTAGATTCCGGCGCTCACACGTATTCTGCACACTCTTCAGGCCATAGAAGGCCACGCCAGCCATTGGAAATACAACCTGAAACACCACAAGAACAAAGGCGGAAAAATAGAGTATCCCCATGACGGCGGATGGAGGAATTAGACGGGACTCGGACAGCAGATTAAATATTTCCGGAAGCACATAGAGCATCAGCGCAAACGTAAGCGTGCCAAAAAACACGGCCACCCACGCCCCCACCAAAAGAAGCGCCCGGGCCCAGCGGCGAGCTTTGATACTCCCCAATCCCGTCACGATAAACCAGCCCGTAAGGTAGATCAGGAAAAGCATCGTCATCCAAAAATGAATGGGCTTCATGCCATGCAGCCCCGTCGCGGAAACCACGATCAGCAAGAGCATAGCCGCTGAAAAACAGCCGATTCCCAGAAAAACATCGCCCGTTCCAAACACAATCAGCCCGACCGTACGATCCTTCGCCGGATCCCCCTGCAACCACACCTTCTCGGCAATCTTCTTGAATACACCCTTCATATTTTCCAGACAGTCTATCCAAAACCCGCATGATAACAATCCATAATCGAGTCGAGCAACCTCGGCCGCCACCCCGCAATGGACGAGCCAACGCTTAGGAGTCTAGAATTATTAACATGAACATAAGGGGCGTTTTAAACGCAAAGAAACAAAGGTCGCGAAGGCTCGCAAAGAGCGGTTCTTTGCGAGACTCAGCGTTCTCCGCGACTTTGCGTTAAATGGGCAGGTTATTTCTGCAAGCCTCCTTAGCACACCCACTACGTCGACATCGTAGTTGCCCCGGCCAACACATCCCGGTTTTTCCTCCCCATTCCCGCTTCTACCGCTACACTCTTCCCATGAATTTCGACCTAAAAATCATCAATGGACGGGTCTTCGATGGCTCGGGAAACACCGAAATCTCCTGCGACATTGGGATTAACGGAGATTCCATTGCCCAAATGGGCAACCTCTCCGCTGCGAGCGCAAAAATCACCCTCGATGCCGCCGACGGCATCGTCTGCCCCGGCTTCATCGATGCCCACTCCCATTCCGACACCTACCTGCTGCTCGAACCCTCCGCCGCCTCCAAAATATATCAGGGCATCACCACCGAGGTTTGCGGAAACTGCGGAGCCTCCGCCGCCCCTCTCAACGGCGACTATAAAATGCCCTCCGACTGGCTCGACAAAGACTATGCCAAGCCGTGGAGCACCGTCGCTGAATACCGTGAGCGATATTCCGACGCACAACCGGCCATCAACATTGCCCTGCTCGTTGGCCATAACACGCTGCACGCCGGAATCTGCGGCTACGAACCCCGCACCGGAACCCCCGAAGAAATGAAGAAAATGCTCCACGCGCTGGACCAAGCGCTCGACGAAGGTGCCATTGGCCTGAGCTCCGGACTCGCCTATCCGCCCGGATCGGCCGTTCCGCGCGAAGAAATTATCGCGCTCGCCAAAATTGTCGACCACCGCGGCGGTCTCTACACCACCCACCTGAGAAGCGAATCCGGCGGCCTGCTCGAATCGATCGACGAGGCCATCGACATTGCCGAGTGTTCCGGCGCACGCCTGCAAATCTCCCACCTCAAGGCATCGGGCTCTGGGAATTGGAACAAGCTCGGCACCGCGCTCGAAAAAATCCGAACCGCCCGGAGCCGAATTGAAATTGGCGCCGACCGCTACCCCTACACCGCCGGCTGCACCGACCTCGATATTGTCCTGCCGCAATGGGCCAGCTATGGCGGGCGCGATGCCATTCTCGCACGAATTCGCGACCCCGAAACCCACTCCACCATCCGTTCCGAACTCGCCGAGCAACCCGCCGGCCATTGGGATAACGTCATGGTGGGTTCCACCCAATTCGAGGCTTTCAAAGGAAAATACCTGCCCGAAGTCGCGGAAGAACTCGGCATGAATGAGGTTGATGCGGTTTTGCATTTAATTGATGCCGACGATCTGGGAACCGGCGGCATATTCTTCAGCATGTCGGAAGAAAACATGTGGCGGGTTCTGGCCGAGCCCTATGT
Organism: Pontiella sp.; assembly: GCA_029935255.1. Lineage (GTDB taxonomy): Bacteria > Verrucomicrobiota > Kiritimatiellia > Kiritimatiellales > Pontiellaceae > Pontiella. The sequence continues at coordinate 1,136 of JAOZKS010000112.1, read as the reverse complement.
CTCGCTCGGCTCCGATGGGTCGATGCGTGCGCCGTGGGGCCCTCTCAGCCACGACCATCCGCACCCGCGCGCCTACGGTAGCCACACCAAATTCCTCCGCGCCGCACTCGATCAGAAAACCGTGCCGCTTGCCGAAGCCATCTATAAAATGACGGGGCTTCCTGCCGAGCAATTCAACCTCAAAAAGCGAGGCCTATTAAAAGAAGGATATGCGGCCGACCTTCTCGTTTTCGATCCCGATGCCATTCAGGAAAATACCACCTACGCCAAGCCGCACCAGCTCTCCGGCGGCATGCAACATGTCATCGTCAACGGACTCCATACCTTGGAAAACGGGAAACATACGCCTCGTCACGGCGGCCGTTTTCTGGCTCGGCAAGCCTAGTTGCTCCACAACCCCCTGTTTTCAAGTCCCGAAACTGCCGCACAAAACCGCCCGCTGTCCACTCCGTAATACGGGGCGCGTCCCATGGGTATAAGGAACAGCCCTGCAATTCTTAAAAGGTTGACCTGAATCAAGGCGAAGAGGCATTCAGTAATGTTTACTGTTTTAGAACCTGAGAAACGAACTCGGCCCAAACGGGCCGATAACGAGATTTTGGATATGGACAAATCAATTATTACCCCAACCGACAGCCTGCAAATCGTGGAATTCCCTCACGATGGCGTTAAAGCATACTACATCACCGCACAAGCCACCGAGGAGTCCATGCACGAGGTATTCGACCGCGTCACGGCCGAAATGGCGGCGCGCGATGCCAAGATTGCCTTCCAATATCTTTTTGGCGGGCGGCAGTTCTATCCCAAGGCCGTCTCAGCCATCACCAATCTCGACTGGCCGCTGACCCTGTTGCACGGCGATGCCTGCTCTGGCTCAACCATCACCGGCACCCAGTTCATCGCCCTCTCCGGTGCAGAACTCAATCCCGTCATGGACGGCGACCGCCTCGTCGGAAACTGGTACGACACCGAAGATGCACGCTACTGCCTGCTCGGCGACATCCGAGCCGACGACCTCTCCCGCTCCCGCGAAGAACAGGCGCGCGATGTCTTTGAAAAAATGGAAAACCTGCTCAAACAAGCCGATATGGAATTCACCGATATCGCCCGCACCTGGATCTATCTCAACGACCTGC
>JAOZKS010000440.1 GCA_029935255.1 Pontiella sp. | reverse complement strand
TTCACCTGACCGAAGGGAGGGAAAGCGGTACATCGGTCCATTTCAACCGGAGAACCTATCGTTTTCCACCCTGCGGGCGGTGAAACGATGCTACACCACGTTCTGCGATGGAAGATCTCTGTACTGCCTGTCTGACGTCTGCTCCTACCTAATCCATCCTCCCCCCTGTAATCTCGCTACTAACCATATCGCCCATAAAAACCGCTGGAGAAGCATTAGTCCTCGGTTTGGGTGAGGCGCTCCATATCGGCCTTATAGGATAAATACCGCGTAATAATTTGCCGAACGTAGCCCGTGATTTCCTCGCTCCGGCAATAGCCGTATTTGGCCTTTTCGGAATATTCGGGAGTGGACAGGAGACTGTAGGCATGATCCACGCTGCCGACCCATTCATTGCGGTTGCGACCCAGTTGCTCGGCGAGGTTGCGGGCATCGATCAAGTGGCCATACCCGCCGTTGTAAGCGGCTAGACCAAAACAGAGGCGGTTGAATGCATCCACTTCGTCGGGCACTCGCTTCCGCTGTCGCTGGAGATAATGAACGCCGGCATCAATATTTTTCGAGGGATCCAGCATCGTCCGATCCGTCAATCCCATCTCCCGTGCGGTGGCGGGCATAAGTTGCATTAAGCCGCGCGCTCCAGACCATGATTTTGCTTTCGGGTCAAACCGACTTTCCTGATACATCTGCGATGCAATCAGACACCAGTGGAAATCGTATTGGTTGGCGGAAATCTTTATCAATTTGTCGTAGGGGGAAATGATCGCCTGACTCAGCTTTTTAATCTCATCCTGGAACTGGGACACCGCAGACGTCATCCTGAAATACTTGTTGTAAAGATAGTTAAAATTGGATGTGCGGACTTTTTGTTCGAAGAAAGTATCGATCGCGGCTTTAAGCTGGGGGTGGTCTTTTCGCACCACCCAGCCATAGTTCCGGGGCGGACCGATCATCAGTGCGGAGCGTAGCTTTCGGCCTGAATTGATTTCAATATCGAGAAACCCGCTGTCGGCAATCGTCAGGTCGAACTCACCGGATTCGACCCGATGCATGATCTCCCGCGTTTCCATCGTGCTCGGAACCGCTTTCAGCTCAAAACCCACACCACTCTGCTTGCGCAGTTCTTCCATCGTGGCCCAGTAACTGCTCAACTTTCGGGCATGAATGGTACGCCCCGCCAAATCGCCGACGGACGTTATTGCTGCATCCGATTCCCTCGCCACTATAATCTCCCGGAAGTCGGCATAGGGATGGCAAAACTGAAGTTCCTTCGATTTTTTCCGGGCATCGGAAACGGTTAGGCAGGCCGCAATCACGTCCCCCTTCCCTTCAACCATCCACTGTTTTAAATTATCCCAGCGAGGGGGAACCACCATGACCACGTCCAAGTCGTGTTGTTTGGCGAACTGCTGGATCAGCTCATACTCAAAGCCCATCAGTTCTCCGCGATGGATAAAATAACAGGCCGGGTTGTTTCGGGTTAAAACCCGGATATAGCCCCGCTCCTTCATTTTTTGCAAATCATCGGAACGTGACACCGGAAGAATTCCAGGATGTTCCTTCAAAAGAAACTCGTTGAGTGCGGAGAGTAATTTCCCTGAGCTTTCCGGAACAACCCATACCACATCTGATTGCCTATCCGCCTCCGTGTCTTTCAGATGATGCGATTGCTTCAACGGATTAAACACCGGGCGGGTAAATAGCAGCGCTGCGGCGGGATCGATTTCTTCCAAATGACAACCGATGGCGAGGTCGCCCTTCCCATCAAACAGCGCACTCCCTAATCGATCCGCCGGAACAGAAATAAATTTGATTTCTATATTATGGTCGTTGGCATAATTCCGGATCAAAACCGCTTCATGGTGCCTTTGTTCCGTTTCTCGCGGAAGACCGTTGAATGCCCGCGAGGGACGAAGTACGCGCAGCATTTCATCGGATCGAACGTTTACCGCCTTGGGTGCTTCTTTTCGTTCGCATCCTGTTCCGCAAACCAGAACAAGTGTGACCATGAATAATACTCGTTTCATTGTGCGCTCCCTTGCTGATTTTCGAGTCATTGGACTCCCATTACTGAATAGAGGAAACCACATCCTTCTCGATATGGATAAGAATCTGTGTCAACGCTTTATTATAGGCACGGATAAGTTCCTCTGCGCTGGGATCAGCCACATCGACATGCCGGACGTAGTCCTTTGTGAAAAGCACCCGCATTCCTTTTGTTTTTTCGTCGAATAGGGTGGCCTTGATTTTCAGTACGGCTTTTTGATCCGTCGAATCCCCGTAGAACTGCATAATGGTGATGGCCATCCGGTGACTCATTCCAGCTCGATTG
>JAOZKS010000439.1 GCA_029935255.1 Pontiella sp. | reverse complement strand
GTGTGGAGAATAACCGGAACGCCATAGGCTTCGGCCATCATGTGAACGTGCTGGGCTCCGGAAATCGCGCCGAGAACCGCGCCGTTTCCCGGGCAGCCTTTACCTGCGGTGAAAGAGGCTCCACCGTTGGAGAACTGAATAATGACCGGTGCGCCGACGGCTGCAGCCGCTTCGAGCACCCCATTGATGGAGTCGGTTCCGACTACGTTCACTGCGGGCAGTGCGAACTTGTTTTCCTTGGCAATCTGGAAAACTTTGGCGATGTCATCACCATAGAGAACACCGGGGTTTACGGCATCGAGAATCTTTGTTGACATGATATTTCCCTTCTTGGTTGGTTAATTGCTATTTCGTTTACAGCCATGATTTTGGCAAAAATTCGCGGGAACTATATCAGTAATGCCCACCGCGTCAATCCCGACAGACGGGTTATTTACCGAGCGAGTTTCCGGAACAGACCCCTCCACCACCGAGGAATACTGGAACTACATCCTATATAAAAACATCGGTACCGAGCTGGCGACAGACCTCAACAACTGGCTTGACCATGGTTCCACGGTTCCGGACGGTCCCGCCAACATTCCCGAACTGGAGATCCCCGAAGGTCAAATCTTCCGCATTCTGGAGAGCTCCCAAGATCTGTCAGCCACGGAGGTTTCCATTGAATTCCGTTCCGACGCAGGGTTTACCTATGCCATTGAGTACTCAACCAACCTTGTAGAATGGACCGAGGTCGCCTCCAATATTATCGGACAGACCGATCAACCCTCCACGTGATTACCGACCCCGACCTCGCGACTAAAAAACCCTCTTTTTATCGCATTCTCCTATCGGCCGAGCAGAAACGAGCGACCGCCCTCTTTTCCTAACTATTCGCGTTGAACTCCAACCCGCCGATGCTACTATCCACCGCATTGGAGTATGAAGGGTTTTAAAACTATGGGTTCCGGCAATCATCAGGATAATCTAACCGCGGCGTATATCGACGATACAGCCGTTATCCGCATCGAAGGGCGCGGGTCGTTCAAGATTAGTCCACCCATGAAGCAGTTCATTCATCAGGTGATCGACAGCAAGTCAGCCGGACACATCCTGATTGACATGTCCGACTGCATCGGGATGGACAGTACCTTCATGGGTGTCGTTGCCGGTCTCGCCTGCCACATCAAAAGCAAACCCGACATCCGCTTCAAACTCATCAACCTCTCCGAAAAGAACCAAAAACTGCTCAAGACCCTCGGAGTTGACCGCGTGGTTGACTATTCCCTATCCGCCACCGCCGAGGAACAGGATGCGGTGGAACACCAAGCCGACGGAGCCCAAACGCTTGAAGCCGATTTTTCCAACAAACTGGAGGCCGCCAAAACCACGCTCGAAGCCCATGAGACTCTGGTGGAACTCCATCCCGAAAACTTTTCGAAATTCAAGTCGGTTCTGGAATTCCTGCAAGACGACGTCCGCACCCTGAGCAACAAAAAGTAGGTGGACCATGTTTGGTGATTCCAGCTGGCAAACCCTTTTCATTGCCCTGCTCGTCCCCATTCTTCTTGTCATTCTTCTTTTCATCAATCACCGGCGGCGGCGAAAACTCCAAAACGAGCGCGATATACTCCTGCAGGAAAAGGAGGCCGCGCTCGGCTTCGTGCATAATGTCGGAGAGGTCTTCGCCGATGCCGAAACCGTGGAAATGGACCTCCTGCTTACCCGCGTCCTCCACTATGCCGTTCGCACTTGCAAGGCCAGCTCCGGAGCCATCCATCTGGTCGATGTAAAAGCCGGTCAACTTAACGCCCGAGCCATCTCGGGCATCTTCCCTCCCCCATTCGAAACCTACGCAGAAAACCTCTCGCTTGAAAACAATGCGACCGAGCAACTCGAAAAACTAATCCGTACCACTCCGTTGAAGCTCGGAAAAACCCTGATCGGCGAGGCCGCCGTACTCGGCAACTCCATCCTGATCGAGGATGCCGAGATGGACTCGCGCGTGTTCCAGCTTTCAGTCGATTTCCTCAAAATTCGAACCATAATCATCGTCCCCATGCGCTTTGGGAATCATACCATTGGAGTGATGACCCTCATCAACCGCCCAGACGGCGGAGGCTTCGCCCTCCCCGACCTAAACCTGGCTCAAGCACTGGCGGCACAAGCCTCCGTCCCGATTCACTATGCCGGTCTGCAGGAAGCCCTCGAGGACAAGCGGCAGCTCGACCGCGACATGCAAATTGCCCAGCAGATCCAAAGCTCCCTGCTTCCGGAACAGCTCCCCTCCGTCCCCTCGGTCGAAATTGCCGCGTTCAACCACCCCGCCCTGGAAATTGGCGGCGACTACTACGACTTT
>JAOZKS010000438.1 GCA_029935255.1 Pontiella sp. | reverse complement strand
CGCAACCGATGCGTATAACCACTTGTCCGATGTGGAAACCTTCAAGGTGAATGTGCGAGACACCCATACTCATTCTCATTGGAGTTTCAATGAAACGAATGGAGTCGTGGCATTTGATGTTTCAACGAATGGAATGGATGCAACCATAAACGGGCCTGTGCGTGAGTCCGGCCATCTGGTTTTCTCAGCAAACGGTAGCGTGGAGATCCCGTCTTCTGTATTTGAATCTTTCATATACAAGGAGCTTACCATTGCATGTTGGGTCTACGGCGATAGTTCGCAGCCACTCGCCGATACACTGTTTCAGGCTTACAATGGCTCGGGGCGGGTGGTCATGGTGCATCTTCCCTGGTCAACCGGCAGTGTTTACTTTGATGCTGGAAACAATGGACGTTCGTTCGACCGTATCTCCAAGGCGGTAGACCCCGCTGAATACCGGGATGCATGGCACCATTGGGCCTTTGCGAAAAATGCGGCGACCGGCGAGATGCAGATCTATCTGGACGGCATCTTGTGGCACTCGGATATTGGGAAAACCAATACGCTGACTGGAGTCGAGCGGGTTGTGCTGGGGGCAGAGTTTGACGGTCGGCGACCCTTCACGGGCAAGGTGGACGATTTCATGGTGTTTAACTGGGCGTTGACAGCTCCCGAAATTTCCGCGTTGGCCAATGGAGATTTCGATCAGGATTCGATTCCGGACGAGTGGGAATACCGGTGGATCGGAAATACAGAGGATGCTGATGGAAACAGTGATCAGGATGGTGATGGTTTTATAGACCTGCACGAGCAACTCGCAGGCACCAACCCAACCAATAGCCAGTCGTTGTTGGTTTTGGATCAACCGAGTCTCAATGTCGACAACGACATGGTGCTTGAGTGGGGCTGTGTGACAAATAAATCATACAGACTGCTATACAGTACCAATCTCGTTTCAGGGAGTTGGATTATTGATCAGGAGGATATCTCCGGGCAGGAATCCATTCGGGTTACCAATACGGTCGATCAGATGGCACGGTTCTGGAAGGTGGAGTTGATGGAAGAATAGCCGCATCAATCATCGCCGCCATCTACAAGCAACGCTGGCAGATTGAACTCTTCTTCAAATGGATCAAGCAGAACCTGAAGATCAAGACCTTTCTCGATACCTCGAAAAATACCGTCGTGGTACAGGTCTGGGTTTCCATGATCGACTATCAAATGCCAAGATCGCCAAAAGGACGTAAGCGAGCCCTCTGTTCAGATTCTTTGAGTGAGTTAAAATTACCGACTTCACTTAAAGGTTGAAAATCGATATCTGAAACTGAAGCTTTAGGCCGTATTGGGCAAACTCTTTGGCACGAGTTCAGAAAAGATATCGACGGATCAACTCGCGTTGGAGTTTGGGGTCGATTCGGTTGAGCCGAAAACGCCATACGTCCCACCGCCATCGGGAAAAAGAACTGGCTCTTCTTTGGCAGCGCCGAAGCCGGGTGCACCAGTGCGATCCGCTACACCGTGCTCGAAACCTGCCGCAAGCTCGGTCTCGACCCCGACGAAGATCTTCGCGACATCCTTCCGAAGCTCCCGTACATGACCAATCCCACCGCCAAGGATTACACTCCCGCCGTCTGAAAGGCTACCTGCGACGGCGGACAGGGGTGAGACTTCGGACGCTTACGTTTGATGTTCAGCCATTACACCGAAGTGGTGCCATTTTTTCTGGTTCCAGCGACGGTAGTTGAGCAAGGAGCGGGTCAATTCATCCACGAAGGCCGAGGTAAAGATTCCGGTCAGTCCCCAGCCAGCCTTGAAGGTGAGGAAGTAGGCGAGCGGAATGGCGAACAGCCAGGTGATGGCGATGCTAACGAGGGTGCTGTACCAGGCATCGCCGGTGGCCCGCAGTGCGCCGCCCACCATGATGTTGGTGGCGCGCGGGGCTTCGGTGAGTGCTGCTAGAGCAAATAGGGCGAGTGCCCAGTTGAGAATGTCGGGATGGTCGGTAAAGATACCCATGATCGGCTGGTTTGCCAGAAACAACAGAAAGACCACTGTTCCGGCCCCCAGAATGGCGGCCTTGAGGCTTTTCTTCAGCTGGCGGTCGGCTTCATCGAATTCGCGCTTTCCGATGAGCTGCGCAATGATGGTTTGGTTGGCTATGCCTAGCGCGATGGAGAAAATGATACCCATGAAGAAAATATTCAAGGTGTAGGTACGTGCCGCCAGTGCCACCGCTCCGAGCTGTGCCACCATCGTATTGAGTGCGATCATGTTGAGGTTGAACGAAAGCGGCTCGATCGAGCACGGGAAGCTGATGCGCCAGATGGAGCGTGCGAGCGTCCCGAAGCGTTTCAGGGCATAGCA
>JAOZKS010000437.1 GCA_029935255.1 Pontiella sp. | reverse complement strand
GACTTGAATTTATTCCGGTCACCTGGGCGGAGGGGCTTGAAAAGCTTCAGAGCGGTACGGTTGATCTGATGGTCTCGGTTGCCTATACGGCCGAACGCGTCCAGATCATGGATTATACCCAGTCAGCGATTATGGAGGTGTGGGGCCAGGTGTTTACGCGTCCCGATGCAAATCTTTTGAGTATGTTCGGCTTGGAGGGGTTGCCGGTTGGAATCATGCGCAAGGATATCAACGGGGAAAATTTCATCAAGTTGGCTCAGGCGTTTGGCGTGGAGGTTCTTCTGAAGGAGTATGCCACGCATGATGAAGTTTTTGAGGCGGTAGAGGCGGGGGATGTCGTGGCCGGTGTTGCTCCGAACCATTTTGGCTTGCAGCATGTCGATCAATATAACCTCGTGGCCAGCTCGATACGCTTTTCGCCCACATCCAGCTATTTTGCCAGTAAAAAGGGATGCCAGAAGGAATTTCTCCGGGAAATTGATGAGCACCTCACCCGCTGGAAGCAGGATAAGAATTCAATCTACTATCAACTATTGAACCATTGGCTGGGGGATAATCGGCCTGTGGCTAAGCCCGTTCCCTTATGGTTGTGGATAACAATCGGGGCTTGTGTCGCCGCCAGCCTGTTTCTTTTGAGTGTAAACCGATGGTTGAAATATCAAGTTAAAATCCGCACGGCCGAGTTGGTCGCGAGTGAGAGTCGTTACCGGATATTGGTTGAAGGACAGACCGATTTGATTGTGAAGGTGGATCTGGACGGCTGCTTTCTTTTTGTGAGTCCATCCTATTGCGAGTTGTTTGAAAAATCTGAAAGCGAGTTGTTGGGGCAGGCCTTCATGCCTTTGATTCATGAAGATGATCGGGCCGCAACGAAGGAGGGTATGGAGGAGCTCTTCAAACCACCGTATAGAGCCTTTGTGGAGCAGCGTGTGATGACAAAGAAGAAGGGGTGGCGATGGCTAGCCTGGCAGGACTCCGCCATTCTGGACGAAAACGGCGAAGTGGTGGAGATTATCGGTGTTGGACGCGATATTACCAAGCGAAAGAGGGCCGAAGAGGAGCGCGAACGTTTGGCGATCGCCATTGATCAAGTGGCGGAAACGGTTGTGATCACCGATCTCGAAGGCAGCGTTCTATATGCCAACCCCTCCTTCGAACGGACGAGCGGTTATACTCTTGATGAAGTTATTGGCCAGAACTTACGAATCATTAAGAGCTCGGAACAGGACAAGGCTTTTTTTCGGGAAATGTGGGAAACCCTTCTGGCAGGGAAAACATGGAGTGGCCGGATTATTAATCAAAAGAAGGATGGAACGCTTTTTACCGAAGAATCAACCATTTCGCCGGTGAGGGATCCAGCCGGAACCATTGTGAACTTCGTAGCGGTCAAAATGGATATTACCGAAGAGCTGGCTCGGGAAACACAATACCGGCAAGCGCAGAAAATGGAATCGGTTGGGCGGTTGGCCGGTGGGGTTGCGCACGATTTCAACAATATCCTGCAATCAATTACGGGCTTTTGCAGTCTGCTTCTTGAAGAAATGGAACCAAATTCCCTGCTCTGGAATGATGTGCAGGAAATTAAGGGGGCCGTACGGCATGCCTCTTCTCTAACGCAGCAACTGTTAACGTTCAGCCGCACCCTTCCTGCTGACTACCGCCGGTTGGATCTAAATACGGTTCTGTCCGATGCCAAAAAAATGCTGGCCCAGTCATTAGGCGAAAACATCGAATTGCAATTTGAACCGTCACCCAACCTGAATTCGGCGAAAGGCGATCTCTCCCAGATTCTACAGGTGGCCATGAACTTGGTGATAAATGCCCGCGATGCCATGTCGGAAGGAGGAACCATCCTGATTCGCACTCAGAACCAGGCGCTTGGAGACGAGGAGGTCATGGAGGGAACGATTGCCCAATCCGGAGAGTTTGTCTCGGTTTCAGTCACCGATAGCGGATGTGGAATGGAGGAGAGTCAGCTCGCGAATATTTTTGAGCCATTCTACACGACCAAAAAACTGGGTCAGGGAACCGGACTTGGTTTATCTGTGGTATACGGGATTCTGAAAGAGCATGGCGGGGGTATTCGGGTGACTAGCGAATTGGGCGTGGGATCGACGTTTATAATCTATATTCCCGTGTGCCCCTCGAACGAATCTTGAAGGGTGGGAATTCTCTACCATCCGCAGTGCGGTTCCGCCGTCTCGCAACAACCTGAGCCATGCGAACCAAGTGCGCGACGCGAACATGGCCGAAGAGCTTTATTGGAGCATGATGAAGCATCTTTTTGAGCTGACCGAGCGAAAGACAACATGCAGTACACGGTGATACGCTCCCTCGAAACGACAAAA
>JAOZKS010000111.1 GCA_029935255.1 Pontiella sp. | reverse complement strand
ACTTCACACGGGCGGTCGAAGCGTTCATCCATTCGAACAACGACCTCGCCGGTCGCCTTATTCTTCCCGATCTCATCCACACCTTCGCCTTCCCATGCAATTTCAATATCGACGCAACGGAATGATTTTTCGATGAATTCCCGAACGGTATGCATTTCGTTGGTGGCAACCACATAGTCATCCGGCGTATCCTGCTGGAGCATCATCCACATCATTTCAACATAGTCCGGAGCGTAGCCCCAGTCGCGCAAGGCATCGATGTTACCCATATAGAGGCACTGCTGCAGAGCGCGTGAAATACGGGCAACGGCCATCGTGATCTTGCGGGTTACGAAGGTTTCACCGCGGCGGGGGGATTCGTGATTGAAAAGAATACCGTTGCTGGCATGAAGGCCGTAGGATTCGCGGTAGTTTTTGACAATCCAAAAGCCATACTGCTTGGCGACGGCGTAGGGCGAGCGGGGGTAGAACGGGGTGGTTTCTGTTTGCGGAACTTCCATGACCTGTCCGTATAGCTCGGAGGTGGAGGCTTGGTAAAAGCGGGAGTCCACGCCGGTTTCACGGATGGCATCGAGCAACCGCAAGACCCCGATGGCATCCGCTTCGGCCGTATATTCAGGAACCTCGAACGATACCTGCACGTGCGACTGCGCGGCCAGGTTATAAATTTCCGCTGGCTGGATTTTTTCAATCAGACGGTTCAGGTTGCTTGAATCCGTTAAATCGCCGTAATGAAGAATCATCTGGGCATCCCCTTCGTGCCGATCCTTATAGAGGTGATCGATACGGTGCGTATTGAAGGTACTCGCCCGGCGAATAATTCCGTGTACCTCATACCCCTTTTTCATCAAAAGCTCAGTCAGATACGATCCATCCTGTCCAGTGATTCCGGTAATCAATGCTTTCTTCATTTCATTTTCCTCTTTAGTCAAAAACCCGGGCATCGCTCAACATGGGCAACACCTTATCTTTTTCCGAGATAATCAGATTCTCAAGTTCCGGCCATTCGATCCCGATTTCGGCATCATTCCACATCACGCCGTACTCATCACTGGGGGTATAATAGTCGTTGCACTTATACATAAAATCGACGGTGTCGCTCAGCACCAAAAAGCCATGGGCAAAGCCTTCCGGAACATAAAGCTGCTTTCCATTTTCGGCGGATAATAGTTCGCCCGCCCATTTTCCGAACGTGGACGAACTTCGCCGCATATCCACAGCCACATCAAAAACCTCACCATGAACTACACTAACGAGCTTCGCCTGCGAATGCTCGAACTGATAATGCAGTCCACGCAAAACACCCTTGGAGGAACGGGACCAGTTATCCTGCACAAACCGCGTGGTTATCCCCGCGTCGGCATACAACTCATACTGATAGGTCTGCTGAAAAAACCCGCGCTCGTCATTGAAGCGACGAGGGGTGATTAGTTTCACCCCGGGAATGGAAAGATCAATGACTTCCATTTTACAGTCCCCCTTCCGCTATACGGATCAAATATTGGCCATAGTTGTTTTTTTCCATAACCCGACCCAGCTTCATTAACTGATCGCTATCGATATATCCCAACCGATAGGCAATTTCCTCGATGCATGAAATTTTAAGGCCCTGACGTTTTTCGATCGTCTCGACGTAGCTCGAAGCCTCGTGCATGGCATCGTGCGTGCCGGTATCCAGCCACGCAAATCCACGACCCAGGTTCTGAACCTTCAGTTCATCCCACTCCAGATACTGTTTATTTAAATCCGTGATTTCCAATTCGCCCCGTGCTGATGGTTTCATGTTTTCAGCAATTTCAACCACGCGATTGTCATAAAAATAGAGTCCGGGAATCGCAAAGTTGGACTTGGGTTTTTCCGGTTTTTCTTCCAGCGAAAGCGCCTTCCCGTCATCATCGAATTCGACAATGCCGTATCGCTCGGGATCTCTGACCTGATAGGCAAAAATGGTGGCCCCCACCTTCTGTTCGACCGAAGCCTCCAGCATGCTCCGAAAACCGTGCCCGTAGAAAATATTATCGCCCAACACCATCGCCACCGAATCGTTCCCGATGAATTCCTTGCCAATGATGAACGCCTGCGCCAGGCCTTCCGGATTCGGTTGTTCGGCATAGCTGAACGACATGCCAATCTGAGAACCATCGCCCAGCAGTTTTTCAAACAGGGGTAGATCGTGCGGTGTACTAATGATTAACACCTCGCGGATCCCGGCCAGCATCAACACCGAAAGCGGATAGTAGATCATCGGCTTGTCATAAATTGGAAGCATCTGCTTGCTGACCACCTGCGTCAACGGATACAGCCGCGTTCCACTTCCGCCTGCTAAGATAATTCCTTTCATTGTCACATGCTCCTTTTCGTCGTTGATAACCGACCGTTGTCACTCTCTTCGACCTCCTTCTCGTCCTCGGCAGTAGGAATTCGGGGACGAGAAGGAGGATGAATTAATAAGTTGATTGGGGAACCCATCAACTGCGATTAGGCAGTGCCTAATCGCTCCCCCGTGTAACGACCTTCACGAAGCGGCTTCCACCACCAGGCGTTGTCGAGATACCACTGCACGGTTTTGCGGATGCCTGAATCAAAATCTTCCTGCGCCTTCCAACCCAATTCCGTTTCAAGCTTGGTCGCATCGATGGCGTAGCGGGCATCGTGTCCGGGGCGATCCGTAACGAACGCGATCAAATCCTTGTAGGAAGCGGACTCGCGCGGTCGAAGTTCATCAAGAATGGAGCAGATGGTCTCCACCACTTCGAGATTGGTGCGTTCGTTGCGTCCGCCCACGTTGTAGGTTTCGCCAAGCCGACCTGTTTCCACCACGGTCACCAGCGCTCGGGCGTGATCTTCCACATAGAGCCAGTCGCGAATGTTGTCGCCCTTGCCATAGATGGGCAACGGCTTTTCATCCAGCGCATTCAGGATAACCAACGGAATCAGCTTTTCTGGAAAATGATACGGACCATAGTTGTTCGAACAATTCGTGATGACCACCGGCAACCCGTACGTGTGGAACCAAGCCATAACCAAATGATCGCTCGAAGCCTTGCTGGCCGAATAGGGAGAGCGAGGATCGTATGACGTGGTTTCCTCAAACAAACCTTCGGCACCCAGCGAACCGTACACCTCGTCGGTTGAAATGTGATGGAAGCGGAATTCTTTCTTCCGATCAGTGGAAAGTTCGTTCCAATATTCCCGAGCACAACCGAGCATATTGTAGGTGCCGACAATATTAGTCTCAATGAACGCGGAAGGTCCATCGATGGAGCGATCCACATGCGACTCCGCCGCGAGATGCATCACCGCATCCGGCTGAAAATCGACAAAGGCTTCCGTGACAGCTTCCTTGTCACACACATCCACCTTGGCAAATCGGTAGAGAGGGCTGTCCTCAATTTCTTTCAGCGACTCCGGCACGCCAGCATACGTCAGCTTGTCGAGGTTCAACACTTCAACTTGCCTTTCCTTCACCAAATAGCGGCAAACCGCAGATCCAATAAACCCTGCCCCACCCGTTACGATCACTTTTTTCATCATGCCTTTATCTCCTCTAAAATGGCTCTGCCGTTTTCTTCAACAAACAAATGCAGTTCGGCTTTCCAATCATTGAAAACGTTGATTCCAAGTTCCTTGACGCGGGTATTTTCTAGAATCGAATTGAGCGGCCGCTTTGTGGGGGTTGGAAACTCTTCGGTGCCGCAGGGTATGAAGTTGTGCGAAACGCCCATTCCGTCTAAAAAGGAACAGGCCAAATCATACCAGGTACAATAGCCTTCGGATGTTGCATGAAAAATCCCGGTCGCCCGTTTTTCAGCAACCGCTTGAATTTGCCGTGCGAGGGTGTGTGAACAGGTCGGAGAGCCGTATTGATCGTTCACCACCTTGAACTCCTTGCCCGGATTCTGGAGCGTCAAGCGAAGCATGGTTTTAAGGAAATTCTTTCCGGTTGCGCCATACAGCCACGCCGTACGTAGAATCGCGAAACGCTCGGTTTTTTCAGCAATGGCCTGTTCGCCCGCGAGTTTTGATTTTCCATATTCGGAAATCGGTTGCGGCTCATCGGTTTCAACCGAAGCCTCGAACAAAGGCTTGTCTCCGGAAAAAACATAGTCGGTTGAAACGTGGACTAAAAAAGCCTGATTGTTTTCAACCCACTCGGCCAAATAACCGGGAAGGTCGGCATTCGCCTGCCAGCACGTTGGATCGGTCTCGCAGGCATCCACCGCCGTGTAGGCCGCGCAGTTCACAACGACCTCAGGGCGAATTCGGTCCAGACCTTCCAAGCATTGAACGCGATCCGAAAGATCCACCTCCGGCAGATCAATCCCAACCAAGTCGGTGGTTTCTTTGAACACCTCAAGGCAGTCGCTTCCGAGCTGCCCCTTCGATCCTGTTATGAGTATATTTTGCATAAGAAAGATCCTTCGTGCCTTGTGCTTAGTTCTTGGTCCAATGTGAAGCACCAGGCACCAAGCACTAATCCAAGCCAATAACACCCCGGTTTTTTAGATCGCTAATAATCATTTCCGAGGCGGATTTTGGCGAGAGTTCAATCGTTGGTAGTGTGATTTCCGCATCCTGCGGGGCTTCGTAAGGATCGCTGATCCCTGTGAACTGAGGAATCTCGCCAGCACGAGCCTTTTTGTACAGCCCTTTCGGATCGCGCTGTTCACATACCTCGAGCGGAGTGTCGATAAACACTTCAATGAACGATCCATCGCCAATCACTTCCCGAGCAGTCTGGCGGTCGGAAATATAGGGAGATATAAAGGAGGAGATCACAATAACGCCAGCATCATTCATCAGGGCGGCGACTTCGCCGATGCGCCGAATGTTTTCCTTTCGATCTTCCATCGAGAACCCAAGGTCGCGGTTTAGGCCGTGGCGCACATTGTCGCCATCGAGGATAAAGCAGAGATGCCCTTGCTCGATTAGATCCTTCTCCAGCTGGTTTGCAACGGTTGACTTTCCAGACCCACTCAGTCCGGTCAACCAGATGGTTGCTCCTTGTTGTCCCAGTAATTTCTGACGGTCGCCCGTACTGACCACCCCCTCGCTTCGGACAATATTCTGACTGACCGGAGACGTTCCATGCCCCGGCTTTGAAACAATACGGTCGACGATCATGCCTGCGGCAACGGTTGCATTACTCAACCGATCAACCATGATGAATGCGCCGGTTGAGCGGTTGCGGTCGTATGGGTCGAAGGCAATCGGGCGGTGCAACGTAATATGGCAACGACCGATTTCGTTGAGTTCGAGCGATTCGGAAGAATCTTCAGCCAAACTCTTGTCGCGCTTCATGGTATTCACATCCACTTTGTAGCGAATGTTGGAAAGTACGCCCGGAACCATGCTGCTGGTATGCTTGATCAGATAGTTCTTCCCTGATTTGGCGGCCTCTTCGTGCATCCAAACCACCATGGCCTCGAACTCGTTGCCAATATGTGGAATGTTTTTCACGGGCACGAGCATATTGCCGCGCGACACATCGATCTCATCCTCCAAGGTCACCGTAATCGCCTGCGGAGCGAAAGCCTCGTCCAGCTTGCCATCCGGCCCAAAAATCTCCTTGATTTTCGATTCCTGCCGAGACGGAAGACTGGTCACCTCGTCACCCACACGCAACACCCCCGAAGCCAGTGTTCCGCTAAAGCCGCGAAAATCAAGATTCGGGCGCAACACGTATTGGATGGGCAAGCGCATATCGATCAGATTGCGATCGGTAGAAATATTCACCCCTTCAAGGTGGTGAAGAAACGTTGGCCCATCATACCAATCCAGATTCTTGCTACGATCCACCACATTGTCGCCTTTAAGCGCGGACATCGGGATAAAATGGATGTCGGAAAAACTCAGGCGGGCGACAAACGTATTGTAGTCGGCCTTAATCTGCTCGTAAATCCCCTCGGACCAGTCCACCAAATCCATCTTGTTGACCGCCACAATGACGTGCTTAATGCCCAGTAGCGAGCAGATGAAACTATGCCGCTTGGTCTGGGTAATGACCCCGTAGCGGGCATCGATCAAGATCACAGCCAGATCGCAGGTCGAAGCTCCGGTGGCCATATTGCGGGTGTACTGCTCGTGGCCCGGCGTGTCGGCAATGATAAACTTGCGCTTATCGGTCGAGAAATAACGGTAGGCCACATCAATTGTAATACCCTGCTCCCGCTCGGCCTTCAATCCGTCCGTTAACAAGGCCGGATCAAAATCCTCATCGGTCGTGCCGTAGACCTTTGAATCCTTCGTGATTTTTTCGAGCTGATCCTCATAGATCATGTGGCTGTCATACAACAACCGACCGATTAATGTGGACTTGCCATCGTCCACCGATCCGCATGTAAGAAACCGAAGCAAGTCCTTTGTTTCATGTCGATGGAGATATTCCGTGATATTACTGGAAATCAGCTCTTTTTCTTGAATTTGATAGGTTGTATCAGCCATTAGAAATACCCGTCCTTCTTCTTGTCTTCCATGGAAGAGTTGTCCCCATCAATCACACGTCCCTGCCGTTCCGAAGTGGTGGTCAGCAACATTTCCTGCACGATTTCCTCGACGGTCTCCGCTTCGGATTCCACCGCTCCCGTCAGTGGATAACAGCCCAATGTACGAAACCGTACTTTTTTCATTATTGGAATTTCGCCTTCCTTGAGCGGCATGCGGTCGTCATCGATCATGATCAACGTTCCATCACGCTCGACCACGGGGCGTTCAGCGGCGTAGTAAAGCGGAACAATTGGAATATCTTCGCGGAGCAGGTAGAGCCAGATATCGAGTTCCGTCCAGTTGGAGAGCGGGAAGACGCGGATCGACTCGCCCTTGTTAACTTTTGCATTGTAAATATTCCAAAGTTCAGGCCGTTGATTTTTTGGGTCCCACTGATGGAATTCGTTGCGGAAACTATAGACGCGCTCCTTGGCGCGACTCTTTTCCTCATCGCGCCGAGCCCCACCGAACGCGGCATCGAAACCATAGTGATCGAGCGCCTGCTTAAGGCCCTCTGTCTTCATGATCTGCGTGTGCTTTTCCGAACCATGCGTGAATGGCCCAACCTCATCCTTGCCATCGGGGTTGATCCAGACTTTAACGTCGACTTCATATTTTTCCGCCATCAACGTCCGGAACTTGTACATCTCCTTGAACTTCCACTGCGTATCCACGTGCATCAGCGGGAATGGAATTTTCCCCGGGGAAAATGCCTTGTGTGCCAAATGCAGCATGACCGAAGAGTCCTTGCCGACCGAGTAGAGCATTACGGGGTTGTCAAACTCCGCCGCAACCTCTCGGATAATGTGGATGCTTTCCGCCTCCAGCTGCTTTAAATGGGATAAATTATAACTACTCATATTTCTCTCCAACTACGTTTCAGCTCCCTAAGAAAAGGTATGCTGGATTGCCAAGGTTAAATCCATACTTGCCTATGCATTGTATTCACACAACCCACTTACCACGAAATAAGGATTCAGAAGGTTTTTCTTATTATATCCGACCGAAGTCAGCGCCGGATTCCCAGATACATAGTTAAGAGGCTCGATGGATGAATCATAAACAAACACATCCCCTCCTGCCGCTTTAACCACGGCATGCGCAGCGGCGGTATCCCATTCCATCGTCGGGGCAATGCGCGGATAGATGTCGGCAACGCCCTCGGCCACCATGCACAGCTTTAGCGAGCTCCCACGCGAAAGCAGCTCGGGTTCTCCATATTTGTCTTCAAGACCCACGATAAATGCGCGCGTCTCGTCGTTGCAGTGCGACTTCGAAGCCACCACCCGCAAAGCACGTTGGTTTGTGGGAAGTGAAAAGTTGGAGATGGAAAGGGAGGCAGCCGACCCGCGGATTTCATCAAATGTTTTTCCAACGCAGCCCGTCGCCTT
>JAOZKS010000110.1 GCA_029935255.1 Pontiella sp. | reverse complement strand
CTCGTGAAATTTTTCGGATTGGGGGAATAATAGCGACTCTTTTTTTATAACCAAATGAGGGTTTGGACGATGCTGGATATTCGATTTGTTCGTGAAAACGCCGAGGTGGTGAAGGCCGCCATGAAAAACCGCAATGCCGAGGTGGATGTGGAGGCCGTGCTAGCGCTTGATGGCCGCCGCCGTGAAATCATCGTGGAGGTGGATGGCCTGAAGGCCGAGCGCAATATCCTTTCCAAAAGCATTGGCCTGATGATCAGGGAGGGCGGGGATCCTGAAACGGTCAAGGCGCAGGTGCGCGGGATGGGGGATAAAATCGCGGCGCTCGACGAGGAGCAGCGCGAGGTCGATACCACGCTGCGCAAAGCCTTGCTCTACATTCCCAATCTGCCGTCCAGCACCACGCCGGTGGGCCGGGACGAAACCGATAACCCGGTGGTTCGCTCCTGGGGCGAAAAGACGACCTTCGATTTTGAGCCGCAGATGCATTGGGATTTGGGCGAAACGCTTGGCTTGTTCGACTTGGAGCGCGGCGCAAAAATTGCCGGTTCCGGCTTTCCGCTCTTTACGGGCCGGGGTGCCAAGCTGGAGCGCGCACTGATCCAGTTCATGCTCGATCTGCATACCGAAGAACACGGATATACCGAACTTGCCCCGCCCTTCATGTGCAATGAAACGGCGATGACTGGCACGGGCCAGCTGCCCAAGTTTGCGGAGGATATGTATTCGATTTCGCTGGATGGCCTCTATCCAATTCCGACCGCCGAGGTGCCCATCACGAATATATATGGCAACGAGATTTTGGATCAAGCCCTTCCGATCAAGCATGCCGCCTACACGCCCTGTTTCCGTCGCGAGGCCGGTTCTGCCGGCAAGGACACCCGTGGACTCCAACGCGTCCACCAGTTTGACAAGGTCGAGATGGTCAAGTTTACCACCCCCGAAGCCTCGGCGGAAGAGCACGAAAAGCTGACGCTCGACGCAGAGCGGGTGCTGCAAAGGCTCGGCCTTCACTATCGGGTGATCGAACTATGCACCGGCGACCTCGGTTTTAGTGCCGCCAAGTGCTACGACATCGAGCTATGGACTGCCGCGCAGGAAAAGTGGCTAGAGGTTTCCTCTTGCTCCAACTTCCATGACTACCAGGCGCGCCGCGCCAATATTCGCTACCGCAACGAAGAGGGTAAACCGACGTTTGTCCACACCATCAACGGCTCTGGCGTCGCCCTGCCGCGTTTGGTGATCGCGATCATGGAAAATAATCAGAACGATGATGGCAGCATCGAGCTGCCCGAAGTCCTTTGGCCCTACATGGGCGGCCTGAAGAAGCTGGTGTAGTTGCGCGGGTTATTTCTTAAGGAGAACGGCGGGGGTATCGACCTGGAGAAAGTTGGTGTGGGCGGAGTAGATGTGCCCGCCGCCGATGAAGACAATCAGGTCTTCGAGATCAATCCTGCCTTGGTCGAGCAACGTGCGCAGGCAGGTTTTCACGAGGGTGTCGGTGGTCTGCGGAATGTCGACCTGCTCGGCGTGTACGCCGTAGCTGAGGGATAATTCGCGGACGGTACGATTGCTTTCCGATAGGGCAAAGATGGGGGTGTTTCCTCGGTAGGACGCGCAGATTTGAGCGGTATCGCCGGATTTGGTGCTTGTGATGATGGCATGGGCCGGGATTGAGATGGCGATGGATACTGCCGCTTTAGCGAGGTGGTTGCGCGACATGAGTTTTTCTTCTTGTTGGAAGACGGGTAATTTGTAGTCGATGGTGTTCTTATGCGCTTCGACGTTGCGGGCGATGTCGGCCATGGTTTGGACGGCTTCGGCGGGGTATTTTCCATAGGCGGTTTCACCGCTAAGCATGACGGCATCGGTGCCGTCGTAAATAGCGTTGGCGACATCGGAGACCTCGGCGCGGGTGGGGCGCGGGTTGTCGATCATCGTATGCAACATCTGGGTGGCGGTGATGACGGGTTTGACGCGACGGATGCAGGTCCGGATGATTTGCTTTTGGATGATGGGAACTTCTTCGGCGGGGATCTCGATGCCGAGGTCGCCACGGGCAATCATGACCCCGTAGGCCACGTCGAGGATGGAGTCGAGGTTGTCGACTCCCTCGCGATTTTCGATCTTGGCGATGATTTTGATGGGGCTCTTGTGCATGTCGAGAATGCTTTGGACCGCCATGACATCATCGCGGTTGCGGACGAAGGAGTGGGCGATGAACTCGACGTTGGAGCGGGTGGCCCATTCGATGAAGCGGGCATCCTTTTCGGTGAGCGCGGGCATGTTGAGCGTGG
Source organism: Pontiella sp. (assembly GCA_029935255.1). Classification (GTDB taxonomy): domain Bacteria; phylum Verrucomicrobiota; class Kiritimatiellia; order Kiritimatiellales; family Pontiellaceae; genus Pontiella. The sequence continues at coordinate 5,597 of JAOZKS010000110.1, read as the reverse complement.
TGTTGGGGACGTTGACGCTTTTGCGATTCTGGATGGAGCCATCGTTGGTGGCGGTGCAGATGAGTTCGGAGTCGGTTTTGTCGATGACGGAGAGCTGGATCTCGCCGTCGTCGATGAGGATATGGCTGCCGATGGAAACCTCTTCCACGAAGCCTTCATAGCTGACCTGGAAGCCGGAATCCGGGATGTGGTCTGCGGCGACATGCACCGTGTCGCCTGTTTTGAGTTCGAGGGTTTCGGCAATTTCGCAAGTACGTACCTCGGGCCCTTTGGTGTCGATGAGGATGCCGGTTCGGCCGGAGACCGAACGAATATTGGCAATAATGGTGTCGGCTTCTTCCGTGGTGATGTGCGCGGTATTGAGCCGGGCCATGTTCATGCCGTTATCGATGAGGTGCTGAACAAATTCGATTTCGCAGCGGCTTCCGGCAATGGTGCAGATGATTTTGGTCTGTTTGCTATTCATGGGTTCCTTTTCTTGAAGGCGGGTTTTAACAGTTTATGCGCCATGGACTAGCCTTGAATCAAAAAATCAGTAGTGGGGCGGTTTTTCGTTTCCGGCGATTTGCTCCGGGGCGGCTCGTTCGGCCATTTTCTTTTCAAGTGCGTCGATCCGCCGCTGCAATCGGGCCATGTCCTGTTGCTGTTTAAAGATTTCCTGATTGAGATCGGCAACGATTTTGTCCTGCATGGCCGAAAGGGTTTCGAGTTTATTGATACGTTCATTCATGGCTGCAAGGTATCAGATTGTTCGAAAAAGGAGAGTGGTTTCGTTGGTTTTTGCGTTGAAGGAAGCCGTAGATTGCCCTAACTATGTGATCAGCTTTGGAGACCCAATGTCCGACGAATCGCATGATACTGATTTTTTGCTGGAAAACCTCATGGATAACATGAGGGACATGATCTATTTCAAGGATCGACAATCCCGCTTCATCATGATGAACAAGGCGGCCGCCACGTGGCAGGGGTTCAGTCATCCGGCGGATGCTATTGGAACCTCGGACTTCGACCGATATACAGAAGAAGACGCGTTCCACATGCGCGAAACCGAGCTGGACATCATCACCTCCGGCAAACCCCTCGAAGGAGTCGAGGAGCAAGAGACCCGGCAGGATGGGGAAATGCTTTGGGTTTCCACCACCAAAATGCCACTGGAGGATCAGGACGGAAACATCGTCGGGACGTTTGGTGTTTCGCGCGATATCACCGAACACAAGGAGGCCGAGCTGCGTGCCGCCTATTATGCTGAGCAGGTGAGGAGCATCAAAGAGGAGATGGAGGAGGATGTCCGCATGGCTGCGGAGCTTCAAAAAACCTTTTTTCCACGAACCTACCCTTGCTTTCCCTCCACCGCCTCGGCCGATGAAAGTTGTGTTGGGTTCCACCACCTCTATCATGCCAGCGGAATGGTTAGCGGCGATTTCTGCGCCGTTCTCCGGTTGTCCGAAGCCGAGTCCGGCATCTTCCTGTGCGATGTGATGGGGCACGGGGTTCGCGCGGCATTGGGTACCGCCCTCATCTATGCGATGGTCGAGGAGATTTCCATGCTCGAAACCGATCCCGGGGCATTTCTTATGCGGATGAACGAGCTGCTCCTCCCGATCTTGCGCCAAGATGATGTATTCCTCTATGCCACGGCCTGCTACATGATTTTCGATGCCGCCACGGGCAAGGTTCGTCTGGCCAATGCGGGACATCCGGTTCCTTTGCAGTTCCAGAGCGTGGAAAATAAAGCAAAATGGTTGATGGATGACGATTCCCTGCGCGGCCCTGCTTTGGCGATTGCCGAGGATGCGAAATTCCCGGTGCTCGAAAAACAACTCCAGCCGGGCGATTCGGTGGTCATGTATACCGATGGGCTCTACGAGGTCGTCGGCCCGGATGGTGAGGAGTTTGGCGAAGCCCAGCTGCTCGACGCTGCTCGCCGGTATGTGGACCTGCCGTTGGAAGAGCTCTTCCCGGCATTGATCAACACCGCATGCGAGTTCACCCATTCCGAAGGGTTTGACGACGATGTCTGTCTGGTCGGGTTCACATTCCGCAAGCCGATAAGGGAGTCCGCTCATGCTTCCTGACACACTCAACTCCGGGTTTTTACTTCGCACCCTGATGGATACGTTGTCCGATGCCATCTACTTTAAGGATCTCCAGTCTCGGTTCATCATGGTTAACCAATCCTGTTTTGAGAAACACGGCTGGGCCTCGGCCGAGGCCGTCAAGGGAAGAACCGATTTCGATGTTTTTTCAAAAGAGCATGCCGAACAGGCCTTTGCCGATGAGCAGCGGATTATCGAAACCGGCGAGCCGCTTGACAGCATTGAAGAAAAGGAAACCTGGCCGGATGGCAGCGCGACCTGGGTTTCCACCACCAAGATGCCGCTGAAGAACAGAGACGGGAAGATTATTGGCACCTTCGGGATCTCTCGCGACATCACAAAGCGCAAGGAGGCCGAGCTTCGTGCGCAGCGCTACGCCGCCGAAATGCGGGAGATCCTTGAGGAAATCAAGGACGACATGGCTATGGCCGGCGGGCTGCAGAAAGCCTTTTTCTCTTCCAATTACCCAGTTTTCCCCTCGGGAGCCGCCTCCGAAGAACGTTGCGTGGAGTTCCTTCATCACTTTACTTTGTGCAGCAAGGTCACAGGTGATTTCTGCTCCATCCACCGCCTCTCGGCCACCAAAGTCGGCATTTTCCAGTGCGATGTAAGTGGCCTCGGAGTTCGGTCCGCTCTCGGCACAGCACTGATCCGCAGCATTGTGCAGGAGATTGCCCCTCTGGGGCTCGAGCCCGGGGCATACCTCTCGCGAATGAACGAACTGCTGGTTCCGTTGCTTCGCCATGACCAAATGCTGCTCGACATTTCGGCATGCTACCTTGTGCTCGATCTCTCGACAGGCAAGGTGTGCCTGGCCAGCGCCAGCCACCCGCTTCCCATCTGCGTCAGTCAGCGAAACGGGGCTCGGTGGCTTTGTGAAAACCGAGAGTTTCGCGGGCCAGCCTTGGCCGTTGAGAATGATATTTCGTATCCCACGATCGAGTGCACGGTCTGCCCCGGTGATTCCGTTGTTCTCTACACCGACGGGCTCTACACCGTAGAGAACAGGGTTGGAGATCCCTACGGAGAGAAACGACTTCTCGATTCCGCACAGAGTCTGGTTGGTGATCCATTAGCGGAGGTCTTCCAAAGTCTGGAAGCCGACGCGGTGGCATTTGCACATCACAACACGTTTACAGATGATGTTTGTCTGGTTGGCTTCCAACTCCGTTATCTACTACACTAGAATCCGTCTGTATAAGGACCCTGGCCGGGGAAGTCGAAGGGGCCGGTTGGAAGTTTTAGAAAAAAGTGTCCTTATTTTCGTTCTGACAAACGTCTCATTATTGAAGCTTGTGGTTTGGGTTTCACTAGGGCCGGTGTATGGTTCTCCTCCTCTTTTCCATGCACCGTTCCTTTTTTTATGCCTGCCACGGGCATGAACATCCCCTCATAACCCGTCCTCTCTTCAACCTCCGGGACGTTGCTTTCGTGATTTCTGTTGTGTTTAAGACCAATCAACGGTAGACGTTGGTCCTTTATGGAGACGATATGAGCGTAGCAAAGACCAAACAGGAAAATCCGCTGATAAGCATTTTGATCAACGTCGTTATACCCGTCGTGATTCTGACCTTCCTCAGCAAGGAAAAGTATCTTGGGCCGGTATGGGCGTTGGTCGTTGGCCTTCTTTTTCCGATCGGATATGGACTGCGGACGCTGATCAAGGATCGCAAGGCAGACTTTATGTCCATCATCGGGGTCGTCAGCGTTACGCTGACCGGGGTGTTTGGAATCCTCAAACTTCCTCCTGAATACATTGCCATAAAAGAGGCCGCCATCCCTCTGCTACTCGGCTTGGCCATTGTGATTTCTCTCAAGACCCCCTTTCCGCTTATCAAGAAAATCATGATGACCGAATCGTTGTTTGATGTGGCGCGGTTGAAGCAGGCACTCAAGGAAAAAGGAAATGAAGCGGTGTTCGAGAAACGTCTCGTCGGCCTTACCTGGGGGTTTGCTTCCTCCATGTTCCTCTCCTCCGGCCTCAACTATGCGTTGGCCAAGGTCGTATTGAAAAGTGAGCCTGGGTCCGAGGCTTTTACCGCCGAGCTCGGAAAAATGACCGGCCTCAGCCATATCGTGATACTCATTCCCTGCATGGTTGTTATGCTCTGGGTCATGAACAAGCTCTTTAACACGTTGAGCGAATTGACCGGACTGAAACTCGACGATCTCCTCGCCGACCACCATAAAGAAAAGGCCGCTCCAGCCGCTGACGCACAAACGGATTAGCTAAACTTTTCCCAGCGCCGTTGTTCGCGCAGCAGCAACGATTCAAATTTTGGCGGGGGAGGGAGGGCGACCTCGGTTTCCTGCCCATTCATCGGATGAGGGAAACGCAGTTCAACGGCGGCGAGAAACAGCCCCTTTCCTTTCAGCACATTTCCAATCTCGCCATATTTTTGGTCGCCGACAATCGGGTGCCCAATGGAGGCCATATGGATACGCAGCTGGTGCGTTCTCCCCGTGGCTGGAAATAAATCGACCATCGAAAGGTTGCCGCTCTGCAATGAAGAAACGGTTTGGACCGTGGTGTATTCGCTCCGTGAAGGCAGGCCGCCGATTGGCTCATCAACGAACCCGGAGGCCAACACTTTTCCCATCACCACGGCGCAATACCGCTTATGAATACTGCGCGTCTCGAACTGTTGGCCCAGAAAAACCTGTGCGCCTGCGGTCTTGGCCACCAGCAACAGGCCGCTGGTGGAATAATCCAGCCGATGAACCGGGCGCGGCCAAGGTAGCGCATCCGGGAGTGTGGAGGGCGAGAGACTCCCGGCCAGCGCATTTTCAATCGTCTTGAATTTGTTTCCGCTCACCTCAATACCCGGCGGCTTATGGATGACCGCCAGATATTCATCTTCCAGCACCACCGCCAGCGGCAGGCGGTATTCCTTCGGCGGGCGCTGCTGCAAATCCCGCCACTCAAGAACCTGTCCGGTTCTCACCCAGTCGCCGCTTTTTGCAAGGGCACCATTAATCCATATTTCATCGCGCTTAATCGCCTTTGCAGCGCCCTTCCGCGACGGAATCGACGGGAAAGCAACTCGCGCATAATCCGACAATCGAATCGGGTCTGTACCGGCAGGAACGAGATGGGTTTGTTTAATCAGCATGATGCGGCCGACGATAGCGAATCCTTCCGCAATTTCCAAGGGGCTCGCCGACAGGAGATTTCCGCAACTCAGCCCAGCATGATTTCCTTGCGCATGCTGTGGAGAATAAAGAGGACTTCCTCCTGTTCCCGCGGACCGATATTATTCTTTTCGAGTGCGTTAAGGGCATCATCAAGTACGGCCATAAACTCTTCGGCATTGATGTTCATGCCCTTATGTGCGGCAACCATATCCCGGCCTTCGTAACAGGCTGGTCCGCCTGTGCCGGCAATGAAAAAAGTCGCGGCCGCATTTTTAACCGTCAGAACATCTGAATTTGTGAAGCGAGGGCTAAGGAGTCTAGAATTATTAACATGAACATAAGGGGCGTTTTAAACGCAAAGAAACA
>JAOZKS010000436.1 GCA_029935255.1 Pontiella sp. | reverse complement strand
AGTTCTTTGGCGGAATCCGGATTGAGGGTTCCGGCGGCGGTTTCCTGCTCGTAGAAGGAGATGAGGTGTTGGTCAAGGCGACCGGGGTTGAAGGCATCCCAGTTATTCATTTCGGTGATGACGCCGACGTGGACAAACCAATACATCTGGAGGGCTTCGTGGAAGGTACGGGGCTTTTCTTCGGGAACGCGGCGACAGACTTCGGCGATGGTTTCGAGCTCGGCCCGGCGGGTGGAGTCGGTTTCTTCGGAAGCCATGCGGGTGGCGAGTTCGCTGTAGCGTTGCCCGAGCTTCATGATGGCTTCGGTGCAGATGAGCATGGCTTCGAGCTCGGCCTTTTTGGCGGGGTCTTCGCCGAGGGCATCGAGTGCCTCGAGGATGTCGCTCTGTAGTTCGCGGAAGCCTTTCTTGTAAATTTTATTGTCGGCGACGGTATGCCCGGGGCCGCGCTGTTCCATGAATTCGGTAAAGATTCCAGCGGCGTAGCAGGCGTGCCATTCGTCGGTGACGGAGTCTACGATCTGGTTGCGCAGGGCGCGGTCTTTCCAGAAGGGAATAATTTCTTCTTCGTGGAATTTACGGGCGGAGGGGCTGACCTTGAACGAGATTCTTTCGCGGCGGTTCATGGTATCGAGGTCTTCGAGGGAGTGGCAACAGAGCTCGGGGTAGGTGGGGGTGGCACCGGCGCATTCTCCGCGCTCGCCCACAATCAGTTCGCCGTCGGCAATGCGGAGTTCTTTTCCGGCCATGAGGCGTTCGAAGACCCGTGCGCGAAGAATGGGCTTGGGCAGGCTGTCGCCATAGTGCTTGTAAACGGCGGTTTCTAAACGCGCGCGCTCCATCGAAATATAGGGATCGGCGGCGAGGCTTGCGTTTCTGAGTTTTTGAATGCGTTCGTTCATGATCAGCTTCCAATGGTGGTTATGAAGCCATAGGGCTCTAGCAGGTCTTTGACTTTCAGCAACCGTTCATCGCTTTGGCGGGGAATCGGTTGTGCATCCGGCATGCGAATAAGCTTACTCCATTTATGATTTCCGTACGCATGGTAGGGGAGCAGTTGGAGCTGTTCAATGCCCAATTGTCGTATGTAGATACCTAATTGTTTCAGGGCGTCGTCGTCATCATTTGCTCCGGGAATCACGGGATAGCGAACGGCGACGTTGCTGCCCTCGGAAATCAGCGTTTCCAGATTCTTGAGAATCAACTCATTTGGGCATCCCGAGAGGGCCTCGTGGGCAGCGGAGTCCATGTGTTTTATGTCGTACAGGAAGAGATCGGTGTAAGGGCGCACGGCATCGATGATTTCCGCTGGTGCATAGCCGGAGGTGTCGAGCGTGGTGTGGAGCCCGAGCTGTTTACATTGTTTTAGGACTTCAAGGGTAAATGCGGGCTGGGCGAGTGGTTCGCCGCCGGAGAGGGTGATGCCGCCGCCGGACTCTTCGTAGAAAATCCGGTCACGGGCGAGCTCTTTGACAAGTTCCCTGGCCGTGATTCGTCGGCCGACCTGCTCAAATTCCTCGGCAGGGTTGGTTGAGCGCATGGGTTCTGGCTCGCTTCGTATTCCTTCTGGATTGTGGCACCAGTGGCAGCGCAGCGGGCAGCCCTTCAGAAAGGCCGTGGTACGAATTCCGGGGCCGTCGTGGAGAGAGAACCGCTGGACATTGAAAACGGTGCCTGAAACATCGATTGTTCGTTCAAAAGTCATCCGGCGCTCATTTGCCTGAAATAGACTTCGGGTTGCAAGCCAAATATGTGATCTTCGGCGGCATTCCAGTGGGTGAAAACGAAGGGTTTGAGGAATGAAGGCAACAATCAAACATGCAGGGAAGTGGCTTCACTTCCAATGTCCGGAAAAAGTGCTGCGGGCGGAGCGGGTGGAGGAGGTGCTGCCGATGTTGCGCGAGGCGGAGGAATCCGGCCTGTTTGCTGTTGGATTCATTTCGTATGAGGCGGCTCCTGCTTTTGATTCCGCGCTGACGACGCATCTCCCCGATGGCTTCCCGCTGCTTTGCCTCGGCCTTTTCCATGCGCCGGAGGTGTTGGAGTCGATTGAGACCGGAGCGTTGCCCTCCAAGTATAAAGTCGGGGCGTTGGAGCCATCGATTTCCAAGGCGGAGTTTGTTTCGGCCATCGGCGAAATCAAGGAGCGGATCGCGGAGGGCGCAACCTATCAGGTGAACTATACCTATCGGTTGAATGCTGCTTTTTCGGGCGATGCCTGGGCTTTCTTTTGCCACTTGGTTCATTCGCAGAAAACGGATCATGCGGCATTCGTCGACACAGGCGACTATGCGATTTGCTCGGTGTCGCCGGAGCTGTTTTTCAGCCTGAACAACGGGCAGATTGTTTCGCGGCCC
>JAOZKS010000435.1 GCA_029935255.1 Pontiella sp. | reverse complement strand
CTAAGCAGGAAAAAAGAATATCCGTTAAAAAAACAGGACTTTTCTGGATTAAAAAATCCGCCGCCATATGTGGGTTGACAGGGGCAAGGCTAGATGATAAACACCCAACCCTCGAATCCGATTTCGAACTAATTTTTTACTTGGGACACGAACAGAATGGCAACTAAAAAGACCGCAAAAAAGGCTTCCGGCAAAAAGGCTTCGGCCAAGAAAACGACGACCAAGAAGGTCGTCACCAAGAAGACTTCGGCAAGAAAGGCTCCGCTTAAAAAGGCGGCATCCGTTGCCATCTCAAGCGATGGGGTTGCGCTCACCGGAAAAATTGCACGGAACAAGCACTTTCCAGTGTCGCAACTTAGAGAGCAACTCAACCGTCTTCTCTTGTTGCGCGAACGCATCTCCGGTGAAATTCTGTCCATTTCGCGCGATTCGCTTAGCCCGACCGAACGTGATCCGTCGCTTTCCGATCAGGGAACCGACACCTTCGACCGCGAGTTTGCTCTGAAGCAACTCAGCTCCGAGCAGGATGTGCTCTTTGAAATCGACGAGGCGATCCGCCGTCTCGAAAACGGAACCTACGGGATCTGCGAAATTAGCGGTGACCCGATCAATATCGAACGTCTTCAGGCGTTGCCCTATGTGCGGCACACGATCACCACGCAGTCCGAACTCGAAAAAGGGCATAACAGCTATCGCCCCTTTGGCTCGACCATTCATGGCGTCTAGCCACTCCGGAGCGAATCCATGCTTGTAATCCTGCTTGGCTTGGTGGTTCTGCTATTGGATCAGCTGACCAAGCAGTGGATACGCTCCGCGTTTGTCTATGGCGAGTCGCGCCCCATCATCGATGGGTTTTTCAACCTTGTCTACGTCCGCAACCCAGGGGCGGCATGGGGCATGCTTGCCGGGAAGGGACTTGTTTTAATCCTTATTTCCGTGGCGGTGCTGGTGTTGCTCGTCGTTTATCGGCGATCATTCCTTCAGGAACAGCTTTCGCATAAGATTTTGCTCGGCCTCATGATCGGTGGGATTGTTGGAAACCTGGTCGATCGCATTCGCTTTGGCTGGGTCACCGACTTTCTCGACTTCCACATCGGCACGCACCATTGGCCGTCTTTCAATATTGCCGACTCCGCCATTTGTATCGCCGTCGGTCTCTACCTCATTTTCAACCTTCTTTCTTCAGAGAAAAAGGATGGAGCGGAGAGCGGGGAACAGGTGGATGGGTAATCGCGTACCTCAAGCCTCAAGCCTCAAGCCTACAGCCTTCTTTCTGGTTGGCCCAACCGCCTCCGGTAAGAGTTCGGTGGCGCAATATATTGCCGAACGCGAGGGGCAACGGATTGTTTCCGCCGATTCTATGAATGTGTACAAAGGCATGGATGTCGGCACGGCCAAGCCGTCTTCCACTGATCGGGGAAAAGCCGACTATGCCGGGATCGACCTCGCCGAGCCGACCGAAAAGTTTAGTGTCGCCCGCTATTTGACCGCAGTGAAACCCGCATTCGACTCCCCCCGAAAAATCATTGTGGCCGGCGGAACGGGGTTGTATATCAAGTGTCTCACCGACGGGTTCGACGATGTGCCTTCCGAAAACATCGAACTGCGCACCGAGCTGGAACCCCTTGGTTTTAATGCGTTGGAAACCCGCGCGCAGCAAGATGCCGCCGAGCTCTATGGCCAACTCACCGCCGACGATCGCCAAAACCCGCGCCGCCTCATCCGTATCCTGGAAAAGGCCGCTAGGGACGGCTCGGCGAGCCGTCCGCACGGAGCATGGAACTCCAAACCCAAGCCGCCGCTCATTGGTCTGCATGTTGAACGTGAAGAGCTGCACCGCCGCATCGAAAAGCGTGTCGAGCAAATGTATGCCGCCGGATTGCTCGATGAGGCCGAAGAATTAATTAAACTGGATTTGTCTCCAACGGCTCTCCAGGCCATCGGCTATGCAGAAGCCTTCGCCGTGCTAAAAAATGAAATGAAACCCGGCGAAGCGAGAGAGCGAACCACCATCCGCACCCGTCAGCTTGCTAAACGCCAAATGACTTGGTTTCGCAATCAGCTTAATGTCGAATGGATTGATGTATCCGCCTATGCGGACATCGAGGCCCGAGCTGCCGCCGTTTCCGCCGCTTGGAAAAACCATGGCGCAACACCTATAGTGTTTGACGATTCTCTGTGTCCTCTAGCAAAGCGGGTGGTAAAATAAAATGTCTGAATTATTTGAAATACAAAACAACGATGCCGAAACCGTCCTGCTGATTGGCGTCGTGATCCGCGGAGGCGAGGAGTGGCGAACGAGGGATACACTCGATGAACTCGCGCAGCTGGTGGAAAGTGCCGGTGCGGAAGTGAAGGG
>JAOZKS010000434.1 GCA_029935255.1 Pontiella sp. | reverse complement strand
AAGCTGCTGGCGCAGGTTCGCCGTGCGACAGGCAAGGATCAACTTGAACTTTTGGAATGGCTGATTCATAAATTCCCGAAGCAGTCCACTGAAATTCTACACAAGGACATCCCTGAACAGTAAATGACCCAGCCGAACTCCAGAAAGCCCCTTGTAAAAGGCGATGCACCGAATCTCGTGGGCAACGAGGGCTATGTTGCGTTCATACGGGACGTCAAGCAGCGCATCCAGTCCTCTCAGATCAAGGCGGCAGTCAAGGTTAACCAGGAGTTGCTGCTGCTGTATTGGGATTTGGGCGAACAGATTGTCGCCAAGCAGGCCGAGGCAAACTGGGGCGACGGCTTTTTGGAACAGTTGAGCAAGGATTTGAAGTCGGAATTCCCTGGAATGAAAGGGTTTTCCCGCCGCAACTTGTATGACATGCGACGCTGGCATCTCTGTTGGTCATCAATTTGGCGACAAGTTGTCGCCAAACTGGAACCGCAATTTATGCGACAGCTTGTCGCACAAATCCCATGGGGGCACAACCTTCTCATAATAAACAAGATAAAGGATGGCTACGAAGCCCTGTTCTACGTCCGGAAGACCATCGAAAACAACTGGTCGCGGGCGGTGCTGACGCACCAGATCGAGAGCGGGCTGTACCAGCGCGATGGAAAGGCCATCACTAATTTCGAACAAACCCTGCCCGCCCCGCAATCAGATCTGGCCGGGCAAATGCTGAAGGATCCCTACTGCTTCGACTTCCTGATGCTTCGCAAAAAGCACGATGAGCAGGAGCTGGAAAATGCGCTTTCCGACCACCTTGCACGCTTCCTTCTCGAACTGGGAGCGGGATTTTCCTTTTTGGGGCGGCAATACCGTATCGAGCTCGAAGGCGATGAATATTTCATGGATATGCTTTTTTACCATGTCCAGCTTCATTGCTACGTGGTGATTGAACTCAAGGCCGTGAAGTTCAAACCGGAATTTGCAGGGAAGCTAAACTTCTACACCTCGGCGGTGGATGGCCTTTTAAAGGCGGAACAGGACAACCCATCCATTGGCATCTTGATTTGTAAATCGAAAAACGACACAGTGGTTGAGTATGCGTTGAAAGGCATCAACAAGCCCATCGGCGTGAGTGAATACACCATTACCCGAAGCCTGCCGGACGAATTAAAATCGTCGATTCCGAGCATTGAAGAAATCGAGGCGGAGCTGAACCGAACCCTTTTAGAACGGAGAACATGAGCTATGCAGAATAAAGTCTATCACCGGATTGAACAGATCACCGGCAACGTCATCGTGGTCAAGGCCGACGGGGTGACCAATGGCGAACTCGCGCAGGTCGAGGCCATGCAAGGAACCTCGCTCGCGCAGGTGATCCGCCTTGAAAACGACAAGGTCTTCCTGCAGGTCTTTGCGGGCGGACGCGGCGTTGGAACCGATGCCAAAGTGCGCTTCCTCGGGAAAGCCATGCAGGTGCCGTTTTCCGAAAACCTGCTCGGGCGCATCTTTACCGGTTCCGGCGTTCCGCGCGACAACGGACCCGTTATTGAAGAAAACATGATCGACATCGGCGGCCCGTCCGTCAACCCGGCCAAACGCATCATCCCGCGCAACATGATCCGAACCGGCATCCCGATGATCGACGTCTTCAACACGCTGGTCGAATCGCAGAAGCTGCCGATCTTCTCGGTGGCGGGCGAACCCTACAACGAGCTGCTCGCGCAGATCGCCCTACAGGCCGAAGTGGATATCATCATTCTTGGCGGCATGGGTTTGAAGCACGACGACTATCTCTTCTTCCGCGACAAGCTCGATGAAAGCGGCGCCCTGTCGCGCTCGGTCATGTTTGTCCACACGGCCTCGGATCCGACGGTGGAATGCCTGCTCGTTCCGGATCTTGCTCTGGCCGTCGCTGAAAAGTTTGCCTTGGAAGATAAGCGTGTGCTCGTGCTGCTCACAGACATGACCAACTTTGCCGACTCCCTGAAGGAAGTCGCCATCACGATGGAACAGATTCCGTCGAACCGCGGCTATCCCGGCGACCTCTACTCGCAGCTCGCCTCCCGCTACGAAAAGGCCGTCGACTTCGAAGGCAGTGGGTCGATCACCATTCTCGCCGTCACCACCATGCCGGGCGACGACGTAACCCATCCGGTTCCAGACAACACCGGCTATATTACCGAGGGACAGTACTACCTTAAAAATAGCCGCATCGAACCCTTCGGTTCGCTCAGCCGTCTGAAACAGCAGGTAAACGACCGCACCCGCGATGACCACCGCGCGATTATGGACACCATGATCCAACTCTATGCCTCCTTCAAGGAAACGCTAGAAAAGCAATCCATGGGCTTCCGCATGAGCGACTGGGACA
>JAOZKS010000433.1 GCA_029935255.1 Pontiella sp. | reverse complement strand
GGTTGAACGCTTCGGCATTCTTGGTGTTCAGCTCATCATTTCCATTATTCTGGCACGCATTCTAATGCCGTCGGATTTCGGGCTGATTGCCATCATTACGTTCTTTACGTTATTGGCTCAAATCGTTATCGAAAGTGGCTTCGGGCAGGCTTTGATTCAGAAGCAGGACTGTTCCCTTCTAGATGAAAGCACTGCTTTCTGGTTCAACCTATTCACGGGTATCCTCACGATGGCCGTTCTGTTTCTAGCCGCGCCCTGGATAGCGCACTTCTACGAGCAGCCTCGACTCATCAACATAACGCGCGCGATCTCCTTCAACATGATGATCAACAGCGCCGGTGTCGTGCAAAACGCCCTCCTTGTGAAAGAACTTCAGTTCAAGAAACGGATGATCGCCGGCCTAGTTGCCAGTGTGGTTTCCGGCGTCATGAGCGTGGCGCTGGCACTCAAGGGCTTTGGGGTTTGGGCGCTGGTCATTCAGATCCTCGTCAACAACTTCACAAGAACCCTGATGCTCTGGATTATCCATCCATGGCGGCCGCTGTTTAGGTTTTGTACGAAATCTTTCCTCACTCTGTTCCGCTTTGGTTCCAACCTTCTCTTTTCTGGAGTGCTTAACACCATATTCGGCAACATTTATATTTTGATCATTGGAAAACTCTTCGGCATGGCGGATCTTGGCTATTACCATCGAGCAAAAGAATTCATGATTGCCACATCACAATCCCTAACCCAGATTGTTTCGCAAGTGAATTTCCCCATCATGGCAAAGTTGCAACACTCCCCTGATCAAATGCGGAATGTCTTTTCGCAAATATTGCACGCCACAATGCTTGCAGTCTTGCCGATGATGGTTGGCATAGCAGCAACGGCACCAAATCTGATCCATACAGTGCTCGGCGAAAAATGGATGCCCTGCGTCCCCTACCTCCGCATTCTCTGCGCCATTGGTGCCCTGCTCCCCGTTCATGCATTGAACTTAAACATCCTGAATGCACTTGGGCGCTCCGACTTGTACCTCAGGCTTGAAATCATCAAAAAGTCGCTGATCTGCATCAGCATCTTCATCACCTATCGATTCGGCATTGTTTTTCTTTTACTGGGCCAGTTTGTCTGCAGCGTCATTGGCCTGCTCATCAACAGCTATTATGCGGATAAATTCATCGGCTACGGAATCCAAAGACAGTTGGCCGACAACATAAAGCCAATACTCAACGGTGCGGTCATGGGGATGGCGGTCTACTATCTGGGAACTGCCATGAATATGGCCCCCTCGGCAGTGACACTCGCAACTCAGGTGCTACTTGGAGTCGTCACCACCCTCTTGATGCAATACCTACTCAAAGACAGCATCGACATGAAATACATAAAAGAACTACTTGCAAGAAACAGCAATGCCATGGAGCCTCCTGCAAATGAACCTTAGACACCGAATCAGGAAACTCGCCCAAGGGAAGAGCTATAATCCCCTCAAAAACATCCGTCCTCTCATATTTTCAAAGGCATGCGGAGAACAGTATAGGCTGAAATTATTTAGGAGTCTGTATGAGTCTGAATTCTGCGAATATGACCAACCGCTTGTTTCAGTGGTCATGACCACTTACAGCCGGGGAGAGCTAGTTCTCAATAGAACCGCCCCATGCGTGCTCAACCAAACCTATCAGAATATAGAGTGGATCATTGTGGGGGATCACACGGCGCCAGAACATGCTGAGGCAATCAATAAAATCGACGACCCGAGGGTCTGCTTCATCAACCTTCATGAACGAGGGAAATATCCAGAAAATAAGAAACTGTGCCGATTGGTTGCGGGAACTAAGCCCGCAAACTATTCTAATATGACTGCTAGAGGAAAATGGATAGCCCACATGACGGATGATATTTCATGGGAGCCAGACCATATTGAAAAGAGCCTTGAGAATGTTTATGCAAATAACCTTGAGCTAAGTTGGGCAAAGATGAGCAACGAGGTCTCAACTGACAAGTGGGAAGATGCTGGAAGCGATCAATTTTCAGACTTTGTCATGCCACACTCCACGCTTCTTCTTCGGTTTTACCTAAAGGAGTTCCTATACGACCCCCAGTGCTACAAATACGGACTTGGCGGTGATCGAAGTCTCTTCCGTAGGATGTATTTTGCGGGAGTGCGCGGTGGGATGTCAGACCACCTTGCCGCCAAGGCCGCATTAAGGCCAGGCACAACCAAGATGGGTCACCGAGCGGAAGACCGATAGAACAGAGCAATGAATCACCTGATCAATAGACTGTACTGGATCAAACAGAAGGCAAAATTCTCTCTGTTCCCACAGACCATCAACCAGAATGTTCCAACGATTGGAAATCTGAACAAGCCTGAAACCGGCAG